>JAQTXO010000030.1 GCA_028688765.1 Acidiphilium sp.
AACGAACGAGCAGTTGTTGCGGATCGCGTTCATCTGCTGGGCATGAACCGCACGACCGGTCGCGCCCGGGATATTATGGTTGGTCTGGTCGTGAACCACGATCGGGCTCGGCGAATACATCGAGGTGCCGACATTCGCGGCGTTCGCGGCCAGCGGGGCAAAGGCACCGACGGCGGCGAGAACGGTCAGAAGACGAGTGAATTTACGCATGTGAGTCTCTCCTAGAAAAAATGTTCTGCAGGATCGTTCCTGCTTGATGCTGGAGATGGTTCATGCGGTGGCCCGGCATAACCCGGATGATTGGCCTAGGACTTATGCCGCCCGCGTATAGGTGGCTCGGCGGGCGGGAGTGCGGGCGGGATATTTAGCGGTTGGCTGAGGCGGTTCGCCCGCGCTATGCTGACCGCATGAAAATCGATCCGCAACTGACGGCATGGGCTCCGGAATTCGCAAGTTGGCGTCAGGATTTCCACGCTCACCCCGAAATCGCCTATCAGGAACATCGGACGGCGGCGCTGGTTGCCGAGCGGTTGAAATCCTTCGGGATCGAGGTCACCACCGGGGTCGGCGGGACCGGCGTGGTCGGCACGCTGCGGCAGGGGCGGCTCGACCGGGCGGGCGGCAATCGCGCCATCGCGCTGCGGGCGGACATGGATGCGTTGCCGATGGATGAGGCCAACGACCTTCCCTATCGCTCGCAAAATCCGGGTCGGATGCATGCCTGCGGGCATGACGGGCACACCACCATGCTGCTCGCCGCCGCGCGATATCTGGCGGAGACCCGCAACTTCGCCGGCACGATCCATTTCATTTTCCAGCCCGCCGAGGAAGGTGGCGCGGGTGCGCTGCGGATGATCGAGGACGGGTTGCTGGAGCGGTTTCCCTTCGATGCGGTGTTCGGGGCGCATAACGACCCGACCTTGCCGGTGGGCGCTCTGTCGGCATCGCCGGGGTCGGTGATGGCGGCGACCGATGATGTCACGATCCGCCTGACCGGGCGGGGCGGCCATGCCGCGCGGCCGCATTACGCGATCGATCCGTTGCTGGCCGGGGCGCAGATCGTGCTGGGGCTGCAGACCATCGTTGCGCGCCGGGTCGATCCGCTGTGCTCGACCGTCGTGTCGATCTGCACCTTCCATGCCGGGAGTGCGACCAATGTGATCCCCGAGACCGCGACGTTGAGCGGGACCGTGCGTAATCTCGATCCGGCGACGCAGACGCGGCTTGCGGTCGAAATTCCCGACATGATCCGCCATCTGGCCCAAGCTGCCGGGGTCGAGGCTGAAATCGACTACGAGAGCGGTTATCCGCCGGTGGTCAACGATGCGGCGATGGTGGATGTGGTGGCGCGGGCCGCGGGCACCGTGCTGGACGCCGATCAGATCCATACCGACCTGCCGCCGAGCCTCGGCGGGGAGGATTTCGCCTATTACGCCCTGCACCGGCCCGCGTGTTTTTACCGGATCGGCCAGAAGGACGGCACGAAGGGCGGCATGCCGCTGCATCATCCGCGCTACGATTTCAACGATGCGATCCTGCCGGTGGGGGCAGCGATCTTTGCGGCGATCGCGGCGGGAGATCTGCCGGGTTGAACCTGTTCGCGTCGGTCAGCGAAGCCTTTCTTCTTGGATTCCCGGCCCTGTTCTCGATCGTCAACCCGCTCGCGGGCGCGATCATTTTCAACGAGGTCACGGCGGGGCGGAACCACCGGGACCGGTTGATCCTGGCGCGGCGCGTCGCGGTGAACAGTGCTGCGGTGATCCTGATCTCGCTCTGGGCGGGCAGCTACATTCTGAGTTTTTTCGGGATTTCGCTCAATGCGCTGCGCCTTGCGGGCGGGCTGGTGGTGGCGGCGCGGGCCTACCAGATGCTGACCGCGCCGGAAGCGCATGAGGAGCGCAAACAGGCCCAGGCGGCGCAGGCGACTACCGAGGCCGAGGTGATCCCCGAGGATACCTCCTCGATCGCGTTCTTTCCGCTGACCCTACCCTTCACCACCGGTCCCGGCACCATCGCGGTGGCGGTGGCACTCGGCACCCAGCACCCGGCGTCGGGCGCGCCGCTCGCCGCGTTCTTTTCCGGCCTGTCGCTTGCGGCGCTCGCCATGGCCCTGCTGATCTGGATCTCCTACGCGACCGCCGACCGGCTCGGCGCGCTGCTCGGCGAAACCGGGCGGCGGGTGGTGGCGCGCCTTGCCGCGTTCATTCTGCTCGGCATCGGCGTGCAAATCATGCTTTCGGGGGCGATACCGGTGCTGCATCAGGCGCTCCACGGCTGAGCGCGCGAAGGTGAAACAAGCGCCGTTCTGCAAGGGCGCGATCACGCAGGGCGGGATGCAAAAAACGCAATAGTGGGACAGTAGCGCTTACTCGTAACAGTATCTACTATCACTCGTGCGATGGACCCCGATCTTTCCTGCGCACCGCCCGGTGCCGAGCCTGAACCCGAGCTGCTGTATCTGCTGCACGATGTCGCGCGCCTGTTGCGCCGCGAGATCGACCGGCGTGCCCGCATGCACGACATGAACCGCGCGCAATGGGTCATGCTGATCCGCCTCGCGCGCAATCCCGGCCTGTCGCAGAAGGATCTGGCGGAAATCATCGAGGTCGAGCCGATGACGGTGGCGCGGCTGACCGACCGGCTCGAAGCGCGCGGGCTGGTCGAACGCCGCGCCGACCCGCGCGATCGGCGGATCTGGCGGCTGCACCTCACCGACGAGGCCGATCCGATCCTGCAGGATATCGAGATGCATCGCGGCGCCGTGGCCGATTTTATCGCGGCGGATCTGACGCCCGCGATGATCGAGGCCACGACCGAAGGGCTGATACGGATGAAAACGAGTTTACTGAAGGCCGACCGCGCGGCCGACGCCTATATGATCAGTGCCGCGAAGGCCGAACAGGAGATCGCTTGATGTCGCAGACAGGTTCCACCGCCGGCGTGGTCGCGCGTGATGCTGATGATCGCGATGCCAAGTCCCGCGACCATTCGAGCCGGGCGGATGGGCAGACCCGGCATCGCTCGAAACTGTTGCGCCCGATCCTGATGATTGGCGGCGTGGCACTCATTCTGATCGCGGTTCTGCTCTACTGGCTGTTCACCGGCGGGTCGGTGTCGATCACGGATACCTACGTCAAGGCGGCGCGGGTCAATCTCTCGACCGATGTTTCGGGTCTGGTCGATCAGGTCGCGGTGCATGATCATCAGGCCGTCACCAAGGGGCAGGTGCTGTTCCGGCTCGACCCGACCCGGTTCGTCGTTGCGGTCGATCAGGCGAAGGCGAAACTCGCCGAGGTGGGCCAGCAGGTCGAGGCGGCGCGGCACGGCTATGAGGCGCAGCTCGCCAAGATCAAGGTGCAGCAGACCGTGGTTGCGAACGACCGGCTGAATTACCAGCGCTATGCCTCGCTGGTGCATGGCGGCGGCGTGACGCAATCGGATTACGACAATGCGAAATACAAATACGAGGGCGCGCAGGCCAATCTCGATGCCATGGAGGCGCAGGCCGGTGTCGATCTCGCGAAATTGTCGGGCAAGGCGGACATCAAGCTGGCCGATACCCCGCAATACAAGGCGGCGGCGGCGGCGCTTGCGGCAGCCGAGCTGAATTACCGCCATTCGATCGTTCGCGCGCCGTTCGCGGGCGTGGTCACCGAAACTGAGAAGCTGCAGCCGGGGATGTATCTGCAGGCGGGTACTGCCGCGTTCGGTCTGGTTTCGACCACCAATGTCTGGATCCGCAGCCAGCCGAAGGAAACCAGCCTGACCTGGGTGAAGACCGGGGACAAGGTGAAAATTCATGTCGATACCTATCCCGGCAAGCTATGGCACGGGGTGGTGGCGAGCATTTCGCCGGCGAGCGGTTCGAGCTTCTCGATTTTGCCGGCGCAGAACTCCTCGGGCAACTGGGTGAAGGTGGTGCAGCGGATTCCGTTGCGGGTGAACATCACCAGCGGGCCGAAGCATCTGGTATTGCGCAATGGCATGACCGCCGAGGTGGACATCATCACCGGTCACAAGCGCAAACTTTCCGACCTGTTCTGACCGGCTGATCGATCGTGGCCGGACCGGAGGACTCGAAGGGCGAAGTCATGCAGGTCAGCGGGTTTCCCCGCATGATCGTGACGATCGGCTGCATGATCGGCACATTGATGCAGGCGCTCGATGCCACCATCGCCAATGTGTCGCTGCCGTATATGCAGGGCTCGCTCTCGGCCTCGTATGACGAGATCACCTGGGTTCTGACCTCCTACGTGGTCGCCGCCGCGATCATGACCGCCCCGGTCGGGTGGCTGGCCTCGCGTTTCGGCCGCAAGAACGTGTTCATGGTCTCGATCATCGGGTTCACGATTTCCTCGATGATGTGCGGCGTTGCGACCTCGCTGGGTGAAATGGTCGCCGACCGCCTGCTGCAGGGCGTGTTCGGGGCAGCGCTGGTGCCCTTGAGCCAGTCGACCATGCTGGATATCTACCCGGTCGAAAAACGTGGTCAGGCCATGGCGATCTGGGGCATCGGGGTGATGATCGGGCCGATCCTGGGGCCGACGCTGGGCGGCTATCTGACCTATTTCTATGACTGGCGCTACGTGTTCTTCGTCAACCTGCCCTTCGGCATCGCGGCGACGCTGGCGCTCGGCTTTTTCATGCCCAAGCGGGGGGCGGGGGCGCGATCCTCGGGTCATTTCGACTGGATCGGGTTTGCCGTGCTGTCGCTGTTTCTGGCGGCGCTGCAGATCATGCTCGATCGCGGCGAGGAAAAGGACTGGTTCGGATCGACCGAGATCATCACCTATGCGGTGCTGGCGACGATCGGGCTCTATCTGTTCATCGTCCACATGTTCACCGCCGATAAACCCTTCATTCCGCGCGGCGTGTTCAAGGACCGCAACCTCAACGCCTCGCTGATCGCGATGTTTGCGGTGGGATCGGTGCTGCTCTCATCCTCGACGTTGATGCCGCCGTTTCTGGAAAAACTCGGCAACTACCCGGTGGAGCTCGCCGGTCTCGTGATGGCGCCGCGCGGCATCGGCACCATGGGGGCGATGATGATCGCGGGGCGGCTGACCAACCGGATCGACCCGCGCTACCTGATGTTCCTCGGGTTCCTGCTGCTGATCGCCTCGTTCTGGATGATGATGCAATGGCTGCCCTCCTCGCCGCAATCCTATCTGATCGAGAGCATCATCGTGCAGGGGGCCGGGCTCGGCTTCGTGTTCACGCCGCTTCAGGTGGTGGCGTTCTACACCCTCGATCCCGCGCTGCGGACCCAGGGGACCTCGCTGCTCAGCCTGATGCGCAATGTCGGCATGGCGGTGGGGATTTCGATCACCGAGGCGGTGCAGGTCCAGATGTCGCAGGTCGCGCATGCCTCGATCTCGCACGGGATCACCCCGTTCAACCGCGCCTTGCAGGTGGGTGGCGCGATCTCGCGCGATCTCGACCCGATGACCACTCACGGCGCGGCGCTGCTCAACTCGCTGGTCGAGCAGCAGGCGCAGATCATTTCCTATCTCGATGCGTTCAAATTCATGCTGATCGTGAGCGTGCCCTCGATCTTTACCCTGCTGCTGATGCGCAAGCCGCCGCAGCGCGAGGGGGTCGCCGCCGAGAAGCACGAGATGGCGGTGATGGAATAGCCCACCGCCATCGCGCGGTGGGTCAGACGACGTGTTTGGCGGTCTGGCCGAACAGGATTTTGCGGGACTCCTCGTTCACCGTGGCGGTCTGCGAGACCGCTTTGGCTTTTTCATAGGCGCGGATCGTCGCGGGACGCTCCCTAATTTCGAAGAACCAGCGTTTCAGGTGCGGGAAATCATCGAGGTTCTGGCCCTGACGTTCATACGGTACGATCCAGGGATAGCTTGCCATGTCGGCAATCGAATACGCGCCGGCCATGAAGGCGCGGTCGGCGAGGCGCTTGTTCAGCACACCGTAGAGCCGGTTGGTCTCGTTCTCATAACGGGTGATCGCGTAATCCAGCTTTTCGGGCGCGTAGGTGCGGAAATGATGGTTCTGCCCGAGCATCGGGCCGAGGCCGCCCATCTGCCAGAACAGCCACTGCATGGTTTCCGCCCGCCCGCGCAGATCCGTGGGCAGAAATTGCCCGGTCTTTTCCGCAAGATATTGCAGGATCGCACCGGATTCGAAAATCGCGATCGCCTCGCCGCCATCCGCGGGTGCGGTATCGCGGATCGCGGGGATGCGGTTGTTCGGCGCGATGCGCAGGAATTCGGGCTTGAACTGATCGCCGCTGCCGATGTTGACCGGGTGGATGGTGTAGTCGATCCCGGCCTCCTCCAGGAACATCGTGATCTTGTGGCCGTTCGGCGTGGTCCAGTAGTAAAGCTCGATCATGATTTCACTCCGTTTTATTTCGATAAAGGGCCGGATTGTTTCGATATGGGCGGTGGCGGGGCCGATTGTACCCGGGTCATGCCAGACCCGCGCAGCACCACCGCAGCCGCGATGAGGCCGAGTGCTGCGATCCCGATCGTGGCGGCAGGCGGCAGGAACGCCATGACCCCTGTCGCCAGCAAGGCCACGATCACCCAGACGAAGGTCGAGAGTTGCGATTGCAGCGCACTGGCGGCGGCGGTTTCGCCTTCGGCGAATTCGGTCTGCACGCCGTAGAACACCGCCCCGGCCACGACATTGCTCATCACATGGGCGGCGAAGACCAGCAGAAAGATCACCGGTAACGGGCGCGCGAGAAAGGCCAGCCCGTACAGGATGAAAAATCCGCCCATCGGCCAGAGTGCCGCGCCGCGCCGGGCGACCATGGCGCGCAGCAGAATCTCCGGCGCGGCGAGCCGCCCCGCCAGCATGCCGCAGCGCCGCCCGGCGAGCACGATGATCGGTGCCGCGACCACGCCGATCACCGGCACCAGCCCCGCCCCACGCCGCGCTTCATAGGCGGGCAGCCCGACCATCAGGGGCACGATCACCATGTTGAGCGAGGGTTGCAGCATCAGGCTGCGCCATTTGGTCTCGGCACGCCGCATCGCCGCGAGGGCGGCACTCCAGCGCGCCGGGGTTGCGGGTCCGGCATAGTTGCGCAGCACGCCGGGGAAGAACAGCGTGATGACATGCACCGCCCCGGCGAGCGCGAAGCAGGCGGATGCGAGCGGGAAGAACACCGCCAACCCCTCCCGCCCGAACCAGACCGTGCCGAAGCCGACGCCCGCGACCATGCCGACCGCCATGAACACCGCATCGAGCTTCAGCGCCAGCACGGCACCTTTCCCGGCACCGAACACATCGCGGATGAAGCGTGACAGCGCCGGGAGGATCGCGCTGAACACGATCCCCAGCAGCAGGCTCACGATCAGCAGGCAGAGCGGGATCCGGTATAGTCCGGTCGCGAACAGGATGACGAAGCCGATCGTGGCGATGGCGTAGCCGAGGCCGATCACGGTCCGCACCCCGAAGCGCCGGTTGAGCTGATGCGCGAGCCAGCCGCCCAGCAGCATCGGCACGCTGACCATGACGAAATCGAGCGCGAAATAATATCCCGGCACGTGCTGGCGGGTGAAGTAGCCATAGGTCGCGACATCGAACAGGCCCATCGCGGTATCGAAGAAAAAGAAGCCGCCATTGAGCAGCAGGTAGGCGGCGAGTTGCCACCGGCGGATCGCGGTAGGGCTGCGGCTCATGGTGCGGGCGGTGCGGGCTGGTGACTGGAAATCCAGGTGATTGCCGGGGCCATTTTCAGAACGCCGCGCGGATGGGCGGGCGATCCGTCGATGCCGATGGTCAGGACCGGCGGTTCCTTGTGCCCGGCGATCGCGGGGGTTGCCCGTGCGGTCAGGCGGGTCTGGCGATGGGCGAGGTCGATCGTGCCGGAGAGGGCGAGCTTGCCGGCGGTTCCGGCGAGATCGGCCTGGGTCAGGGTGATCAGCGATCCCGCGATCCGGGCGGATACCGTGAAGCTGGCGAAAGTGGTCTTTCCGCTGGTCGCGGCCTTGGTCAGCGCCGCCGCGAGTTCGGGGAGGTCGGCGGGGGTGGCATCGAGCGCGCCTTTCGCGCTCTTGGGGCTGGAAATGGCATGGGCGATAGCGCTGCCGGTGGCGGCGAGGTCGATGCCGGTGATGCCGAGATCCTGTCCGCTGCCGGTCAGGCTGCCGGTGAGGCTCTGCATCCAGAGATGCGGGGTTGTTCCTTTGGCGATGATATGTCCCGCGAGGTCGAGCCTACCCGCCGTGAGCGGCAAAGACACGCCGTTGGCATGGGCGATCGCCGCGAGCGTCGGGGCATCCGCCCCGGTCAGATGTCCGGTGATGCTCAGCAGGGGGGTGGTGCCGGAAGCCGGGCCGGTCAGGGCCGCCGCGCCCTCGATGGTGCCGCCAAGCGCGCTGGCATGGGCGATGGTGAGGCCGAGGATGCGGGCGGGGTCCCCGGCATGGAGATCGAGGGCGACGCGCAGATCACGCGCGACCGTGTGATCCCGCTGCACCAGACGATGCGCGGTGATGACCGGCAGGGCGAGATCGACCTTGCCGGCCAGGGCGGCATCCGCGATCGTGAGCAGCCGGTGATCGTCTGGAACGATGAGCGTGTCGGCGGCGATCGAGCCGACGATCTGCGGTCGCGGCCCCAGAGTCGCGGCCACCTGGCCGGAGGCGGTCGAGCCGGCGAAGGAGAGCACGAAATCGGGCAGGCCCACGGCGTGCCTCGTGGCGAATCCGCTGGCGCGCAGGCTGACCGATCCGGGGCCGGGCCATTCCGCACCGTTCGCCGGTTCCAGCCACGGCGTGGCGCCGATGGCGTGCAGCAGCGCGGTCGCCTGGGGGGCGTGGAGGCTGATCGGGCCGGTCGCGGTGCCGCCGATCAGGTCGATCAGGGGCGTCGCCGCGGCCCGTATTACGCCGAGATGCAGGGCGATCCCGGTATGGAGCCGTGCCGGTGTTCCGGCGGCGGCGATCGCGAGGGCAAAGCGATGATGCCAGATGCCGAGTTCCAGCCAGGGGGGGGCGAACGCGTGGGAATCGTGCGGCATCATCGCGACGCCGAGGGCCTGCAGCGTCGCCGTCGCGTCCGGCCCGCTCATCATCAGGCGGGCCGCACTGATCGCGCCATCCGCGAAGACCGTGCCATGGCCGATCGCGACCGCGTGGCCGAGCCGGATGCTGACGAGGCGCAGGGCGACCCCGCCGCCGGCGGCAGCCGGACGCAACGCCCCCTCGATCACGAGATGGGTGCCGGCGATCAGCGGTTTCACGGGGTGCGGGGTGGCCGGATGCGGGGTGGCCGGATCAATGTCGATCTGGCCGGCGCTCAGCGCGAAGGGGCCGTTCAGGCCAGCGGCGGTGCCGCGCGCTGCGATCAGGGCGGTCAAAATCCGCGGCGTGAGGCGCATGTGCTTAAATGCCAGTGCGGTCGCGACCCGCGCGCTGGTTCCGTTGCCCGCCGGGAATAGGTGGATCGACCCGGTGAAGGCGGAGGCAGGCGTTGCCGCCGGTCCCGTGCCGCCGCCGAACTGACCGCGCAGATCGTCGAGCCGGATCGCGCTTCCGAACCGGAAATCCAGGGTGCCGCCGAGGGTCAGCGGGCCCAGCGCGCTTGGCCAGCGCGGCAGATAGGGGATGGCGGGGCGGAGGGCTTCGATGGTGGCGGCCGGTGCGGGGGCGGTGAGGGCGAAGCTCGACCCGTGCGATGAGGAGCGCCCGATCAGCAGATGGGCCTTGCCGGGCAGTTCGGTATCCAGCGTCGCGAGCCGGACCCCCGTGCGATCGGCGAGGATGTCCGCATGAAGGGGGCCGAGTGCGGCACCCTGCGTTCGATGATGGAGGGTGAGGCTGGTGATGTTCAGCGATGCCGCGGTCGGAATCGCCTTGCCCAGGGCAGCGAGCAGCGTCGTGCCGGGGTTCAGCGAGGCGCGGGTTCCCGCGAGGTCGAGCCGGAGCAGCGGTGCCGGGGCTAGGGCGATCACGGCGTGGCCCTGAAGCGTCGCTCCTATTTGTGTCGCTGATTGTTGCGTCGCTGACGCCGTGCTGCCGGGGAGCACTGTGGCCGTTATGTCCAACACGTCGATCAACCGGTCTTCGGCGACCAGCCGGGCGCTGGCGGTAAACGGGGGAATCGGCGGTATCGGCGGCAGGGTGGCAGGTTTCTGCCGCGTGCCCGTGGCGGTGGTTGTCGGCGCGATCGCGGCGCTGGCGGCGGTCACAGCGCCGCGCAGGATGCTGTCGCGGTCGAGCGTGCCCTTGAAACCGAGTTTGGTGCGATCATCGAGGGTGATGTCGGCGGTCACCGGGGCCGGTGCGCTGCTGCCGGTATCGTCGATATCGAGCGTGACATCCGCCCGCTGTCCCGCGATCTCGACACTGCCGGACGCCGCGAGAACGGCGTTGGGGCCGCCGGTGAAGATCGAAAGGTCGGCATGGGTGAAGGTGATGGCGCCAAGGTGCAACGTGCCGTCCTCGATCGTGGCATGGAGCGATGCCAGCCAGAGCGGCGGGGCCACCGCCTGCGCGCCACCGGGCAGCGGCCAGGGCAGGTCGATCTGGGGTTTGCGCAGGGTCAGGCGGCGCGCCCGCAGCCGGCCGAACAGAAGCGGCCAGGGGGCGAGATCGAGTTTGAGCGTCTGTGCCGTCACCACTGCCCCGCGCGGCCCGCCGATCGTGACGGTCTCGGCGCGCAACTGCGGATCGGGGACGAGGGCGAGTTCGATCGGGCCGGTGATCCGCACGCGCCGCCCGATCGCGCTGCTGGCGAGGCGTTCGATCGCGGCGCGGTGGTAATTGCCCGAGGCGAGACGCGGGCCGTAGATCACGCCGAGGGCGATGACGCCGAACACGGCCAGCGTCGCGATGGCGCGCCGCCAGTACATCGCCCGTCGCTGCGCCGTGCCGCTCATCGCGCGCTGGTATCAGACCGCGCCGATCTGCGCGACTCCGGCGGCGGACATGGCCTGCCACGCGGCGGCGAGCGAACCGCCGGAATCGATCGCCCGGCATGCCGGCACGATGACCCGGGCGGCGAGGCCGAACCGGCGCGCGTCCTGCGCCGACCAGGCGACGCAGAAATCGGTGGCCAGCCCGCAGAGATCGACCGCGGTGATCCCGCGCGCCGCGAGGTAGCCGTCGAGGCCGGTCGGGGTGGTCCGATCGGCTTCGAGGAAGGCCGAATAGGAATCGATGCCGATGTTGAGGCCTTTGCGCAGGATCAGATTGGCGTGGGGGATGTCGAGACCGGGGTGGAGCGCGGCACCGGCGCTGCCCATCACGCAATGATCCGGCCACAGCACCTGTTCGCCATAGTCGAGGGCGATGGTCTCGAACGGGGCGCGCCCGTCATGCGTGCTGGCGAAGGAAATGTGGTGGGGCGGATGCCAGTCCTGGGTGATCACCACCGTGCTGTAATGCCGCGCCAGCGCATTGATCACCGGCACCACCGCATCGCCATCCGGCACCGCGAGCGCGCCGCCCGCGCAGAAATCGCGCTGCACGTCGATCACCAGGAGGCAGGTGGTGCGGTTCATTCCTACAGAATAGGGTGCCCGCGCACGCCGAGGAAGAGCGAATAGACCGATGTGGTCGCGGTGATGAACAGGCGGTTGCGTTTGGGCCCGCCGAAACAGAGATTGCTGACCATTTCGGGGATATCAATGCGGCCTAGCGGGGTGCCGTCGGGCGCATAGGCCGCGACCGCATTGCCCGAACCGCAGCTGGTCCAGAGATTGCCATGCTCGTCCAGCCGGAATCCGTCGGCGAAACCGGGTTCGATCACCGCGAACACCCGGCCCGGCCTGAGCCGGACGCCGTCGATCACGTCATGCACCCTGATGTGGTGCGGGCCGCCTTCGCGATGGGTGAAGCCGGTATCGGCAATATACATCACCCGCTCGTCCGGGCTGAAGGCGATGCCGTTCGGGCGTTCGTAATCCTCCGCGACCGCGGTGATCGACCCATCCGCCGGATCGAACCGGTAGACCCGGCAGACCCCCTGTTCGCTTTCGGCCCGGTGACCTTCGTAATCGGACATGATGCCGTAATCGGGGTCGGTGAACCAGATCGAGCCGTCGGATTTGACCACGATGTCGTTGGGCGAGTTCAGCCGTCTGCCTTCGAACCGGTCGACCAGAACGGTCACGCTGCCGTCGTACTCCGTCCGGCTGATGCAGCGCCCGCCATGCTCGCAACTGACCAGCCGGCCCTGCCGGTCGCGGGTATGGCCGTTGGTGAAGCGGGCAGGGCTGCGATAGACATCCATTTCCCCGGTCGGCCACCAGCGCATGATCCGGTCGTTGGGAATGTCGCTCCAGAGCAGGCAGTTGGCATCGCCGAACCAGACCGGGCCCTCGGCCCAGCGGAACCCGGTGGCGATGCGCTCGATCGCCGCGTTCATCAGCAGCATCGGGCGCATGCGCGGGTCGTATATGTGATAGCCCTCGGTCACGAACGATCTCCCCCTGATACTTGCCGCATCTGTCGGTTATTGGTAATCACCATGTATCAACCGCTCCAGTGTCGGTCCAGTGGCCGGCCCTGACAAGCGATAAATCGAGGGAACCGGAATGTCACAATCAGGACGCGTCGCCGGCAAAACCGCCTTCATCACGGCGGCCGGGCAGGGGATTGGCCGCGCGATTGCCGAGGCATTGATGCGTGAAGGGGCACGGGTGATCGCGACCGACCGCGATGCTGGGTTGCTCGCCGGGATCGAGGGCGCGATGACGCTCGACGTGACCGACGATGCCGCCATCGCGGCGATGGCCAAATCGGTCGGCAATGTCGATATCCTGGTCAACGCCGCCGGCTATGTCGCCCACGGTTCGGTGCTCGATTGCGCCGAAAAGGACTGGCAATTCTCGTTCGATCTGAACGTGACCGCGATGTTTCACACCATCCGCGCGTTCCTGCCCGGCATGCTGGACGCGGGGGGCGGGTCGATCATCAACATCGCCTCCACCGTCGGGTCGATCAAGGGCACGGTCAACCGCTTCGCCTACGGTGCCTCGAAGGCCGCCGTGGTCGGCCTGACCAAATCGGTCGCGGCCGATTACATCACCAAAGGCGTGCGCTGCAACGCGATCTGCCCCGGCACGGTCGAAAGCCCGTCGCTGCGCGGAAGAATTGCCGCTCTCGCGCAGGCCCGCAACACCGATACCGCGACGATCGAGGCCGAATTCGTCGGCCGGCAGCCGCTGGGACGCCGCGGCACGCCCGACGAGATCGCGATGC
>JAQTXO010000474.1 GCA_028688765.1 Acidiphilium sp.
TCTGACGCGCGGCGCCCAGAATCTCGGCGTGCTGTTTCAGATCACCTTCATCATGCTGGGTCTCCTGATTTTGGGAATCTGGGTCGGCTGGGAACTGATCGTGCTCGGTCTCGGCGTGCCGGTGATCGTGATCGCGGATTACCTGCTGGCACCCTCCGGCCCGTTCATCGGCACCGCGATTCTGACCTCGGGCCTCGCTTTGCTGAGCGCCGGCCTGTGGATGCGGCTCACCGCCCGGGACATCCGGGTCGATCCGCTGGCGGTGACGCGTTAATCCAGCCGGGGTTCGATCCGTCGCGCCGGGGCACTGCGGGGCGGCGGAGCGGCGGGGCGGGGACGGCCGATCGGCTCGCGATAGGGCTCTGAAACCACCGGCGGCGGGCGGCGCACCGGCTCGCGCTCGTAGCCTGCGGCGGTCGCGCGGGGCAGCGGATCGTAAGGGGTCTCGTCGATCGCGACACCGCGCAGCGGTTCGGGCAGCCGCATCGTCAGAATCCGCAGCTCCTCCTGGACCTGATCGAGCTGCTCCTCGATCGCTTCGAGCCGGGATTTGACCCCGAATACCGAAAACGGCATCGCCAGCATCGCCAGCGCATAGAGCAGGCCGACCAGCAGCAGGATCAGGCCAAGCCACTCGGGCATCCAGGACGGCAGGGTGAAGGGCAATATCATGGCCCTATTTACCGGCGAGCGGGCAAGGCAGGCAAGTCTTGCGCAGACCCCCCTCCCCCGGACATAACGGGCGGCCAACCAGGGGAGACTTCATGGCAACCGATCTCGATATCGCGCGCGCCGCGACCTTACGCCCGATCGCCGATATCGCCGCCGCCGCCGGCATCCCCGCCGACGCCCTGATCCCCTATGGCCGCTACAAGGGCAAGCTCGATTTCGGTTTCATCGATACGCTGCAGGCCAGGCCGGACGGCGCGCTGGTTCTGGTCGTCGGCATCAGCCCGACCCCGGCGGGCGAGGGCAAGACCACCACCACCATCGGCCTCGGCGATGCGCTACGCGCCGCCGGCAAACGCACCATGATCGAGCTGCGCGAACCCAGCCTCGGCCCCTGTTTCGGCCAGAAGGGCGGCGCCTCCGGCGGCGGCCATGCGCAGGTCGCGCCGATGGACGAGATCAACCTGCATTTCACCGGCGATTTCCACGCGATCACCAGCGCCAACAACCTGCTTGCGGCACTGCTCGACAATCATCTGTACTGGGGCAATGCGCTGGGGGTCGATCCCCCGAAAATCGCGGTGCAGCGCGCGATCGACATGAACGACCGCTCGCTGCGCGAAACCGTGCTCGGGCTCGGCCACGGCGCGAACGGGGCGGCGCGCGAGCAGCGGTTCGACATCACGGTCGCCTCCGAGGTCATGGCAGTGTTCTGCCTCGCGAAAAATCTCGACGACCTCCAGACCCGCCTCGCCCGCATGGTGATCGCGGAACGGCGGGACGGCAGCGCGATCACCCCGGCGGACATCAACGCGGCCGGCGCCATGACCGCCCTGCTGCGCGATGCGCTGCAACCCAATCTCGTGCAGACGCTCGAAGGTACGCCCGCCCTGGTTCACGGCGGTCCCTTCGCCAATATCGCGCATGGCTGCAACTCGGTGATGGCGACCTCGACGGCGCTGAAACTCGCCGATTACGTGGTCACCGAAGCCGGGTTCGGGGCCGATCTCGGCGGCGAGAAATTCCTCGACATCAAATGCCGCCAGGCCGGTCTCGCCCCATCCTGCGCCGTGGTGGTCGCGACCATGCGCGCGCTGAAAATGCACGCGGGAACCGCCAAGGCCGATCTCGGCACCCCCAACCCGTCCGCAGTGGCCGAGGGGGCGTCCAACCTGCGCCGTCACGTCGCCGCGATGCGCGCCTTTGGCCTGCCGGTGATCGTCGCGATCAACGGATTTCTCGGCGATACCGAATCCGAACGCGCGGCCTTGCGTGCCGCGCTCGCTGCGGATGACATCACGGCGGTGTTCTGCACCCATTGGGCGGACGGCTCGGCGGGTGCCGCGGACCTTGCGCGGGCGGTCGTTGCGGCGACGGAGTCGAAAGCCGCCCGCTTCGCCCCGCTCTATCCCGACGACATGCCGATTGCGGACAAGCTGCGGACCCTGGTGCGCAGGATTTACGGCGGTGACGATATCGAACTGACCCCGAAAGCCGCGAAACAGATCGCGCGGCTGGAAGCCCGGGGCTACGGCAGCCTGCCGGTCTGCATGGCCAAGACCCAGTACAGTTTCACCGCCGACCCGGCGCGGCGCGGCGCGCCGACCGGCTTCACCCTGCCGATCCGCGAACTCCGCCTCTCTGCCGGTGCGGGGTTCGTGGTGGCGCTGGCCGGTGACATCCTGACCATGCCGGGCCTGCCGCGAATCCCCGCCGCGGACAGTATCGGCGTGAACGAAGCGGGCGAGATATTCGGGATTTTCTAGGCTCGCCCCCTGGCTTTAACCACCGCCCGATCCTCAGTGGGCGTCCGACCAGTTGGCCCCGATTCCCGCTTCGACCAGCAGGGGCACCGAAAGCACGGCGGCCTGCTGCATCACCTCGCGCGCGACCGCCGCCGCCGCCGGGGCCTGATCGGTCGGGGCTTCGAACAGGAGTTCGTCGTGGACCTGCAACAGAATCCGCATGTCGAGCCCTGAGGCCGCGATCGCGTCCGGCAGGCGGACCATCGCCCGTTTGATGATATCGGCGGCCCCGCCCTGCAACGGCGCGTTGATCGCCTGACGTTCGGCATAGCCGCGCCGTGCCGGGTTCTTGTCGGCGATGCCGGGCACATGGCAGCGGCGACCGAACGGGGTGACGACATAGCCGTGGGTGCGGGCGAATTCGCGGGTGTCGTTCATGTAGCGGCGGATTTCGGGATAGCGGGCGAAATAGGCGTCGATATAGCGTTTCGCCTCGCCGTTATCGATCCCGAGCTGCCGGGCGAGGCCGAAGGCCGAAATGCCGTAGATGATCCCGAAATTGATCGCCTTGGCGCGGCGGCGGGTCGCGCCGTCCATACCCTCCATCGGCACGCCGAACACTTCCGAGGCGGTGCGGGCGTGGATGTCCTCGTTGTTGATGAAACTCGCCTTGAGCGCGGGGATATCCGCGACATGGGCGAGCAGGCGCAATTCGATCTGGGAATAATCCGCCGAGATCAGCGCGTGGCCGGGGGCGGCGATGAATGCACGGCGGAT
>JAQTXO010000475.1 GCA_028688765.1 Acidiphilium sp.
GGGCAGGAACACATGGTCGAACTCGAGCCCCTTGCTCTTGTGCAACGTCATCATCTGGATGTGGTCCTCGACGTCGCGCTCATCCCCCGGACCACCACTCGCCAACGCGGCGTGATCGAGAAGATCCCGCGCCCCATGAAACCCGCCGGCGATCATGATGAGCTCGCGCAGATTCTCGATCCGCTCGGCCGCTTCCTCGGCGCGGCTGTCCCGCCACATCTGCCAGTATCTCGTTCGTTGGAGCAGCGTAAACAGCCGGTCGGCGAGAGTGTCCGGCAGGGCCTCCCCATGACCGCGGATCGCATCGGCGAACGCGAGCGCTGTTGCACGGTTGCGCGGCGGCAGCGGCGCGGTCTCGATCGCCGCGAGCAGCGAGCACTGCCGCCAGCTCGCCTCGCCTTCGAGACAGGCGAGCGCCTTCTCTCCGAAGCCGCGCGGTGGCACGTTGATCATCCGCCTGACCGCCTCGTCGGACTGGACTGAATCCGGTGATGCCGAGATCCGCAGCAGGGCGAACGCATCCTTGATCTCGGCGCGCTGGTAGAACCCAACGTCGCCCACGAGCACATAGGGCACCCGGCTGCGGATCAGCGACTCCTCGATCGCCCGTGACTGGAAATTGCTGCGATAGAGAACGGCCATCGTTCCAAACCGGGCTCCTTTGCCATGCCGGCAGAGGATCCGATCCACGATGCCGTCAGCCTCGGCGGTGCCATCGCGGAAGCGAACCACCTCGATCGGATGGCCGGCGGGCTTGCGGGTGAATAGGGTCTTGCCCATCCGTTCCCGGTCGTGGGCGATCACGGCATTGGCCGCTGCGATGATCAGGCCGGTGGACCGGAAGTTCTCTTCGAGCCGGACCTGTGAGCCGCGCGGGTAGTCGGTTAGGAACCGCCGCAGATACCGGATGTCGCTGCCGCGCCAGCCGAAGATCGCCTGATCATCGTCCCCCACGCAGAACAACTGGCGGTGTGTACCGGCGAGCAGGTTGATCCAGCGGTACTGGGCGAAACATACGTCTTGATATTCATCTGCCAGCACGCAATCGAACCGGTCTGCCCATCGTGCGCGATAGGCGGCGTTGCGGCTCATGGCGAGTGTCGGCCAGAGGATAAGGTCTCCAAAATCCGCTGCGTTCGCGTCGCGCAGGTAACGCTGGTACTCTTGATAGATGCCGACGGCCGCGCGCATGCCGATCGGATCGACGGGGTTTCCCTCGCGCAACGCCTGTGCGATCAGCCCCTCAACCCGTACCGCGGCGTCCTCGGGCGCGATGAGATTATCTTTGAACCGAGCGATCCTGCCGCAGATCTGCTTGAGCAGATCGGGATCAGAGCCACCCGCACCCTCCCCCGCCTCGATGTTCCTGGCCTTGAGCACGCGTCGCACGACGCGGCGGCTGTCGTCGGCGTCGTAGATGTCGAAATCCGGGCGCAGGCTGGCGACTTCCGGTTCGGCCCGCAACTGACGGGCGCAGAGCCCATGAAACGTGCCGACCCATTTCGGGCGGGTGCCGGCGCCGAGTGCTTTCTCGATCCGCGCGGTCATCTCTCGCGCTGCTTTGTTCGTGAAGGTCACCGCGAGAACGCGGGATGGTGAAATACCGCCGTAGCGGATTCGGCGAACGATCGCGGCGGCCAGCGTTTTCGTCTTGCCGGTCCCGGCCCCGGCCAGCACGAGAACCGGCCCGTCCTGCCAAACCGCGTCCCGCTGGGAGTCGGTCAGATCGGCGAACGGGTCTCGATCGCCCGAAGTAACCGGGTGATCGTCGCTGCCGGCGGCTGAGGGGAGGCTATCCATCTGCGAATGCCCCTCTGTTCATCGCTCAGCCGAAGACCAGATCATTCGCCGTGCCACCAAGGCGCTGGGCCATGTTCTGTTGGAACTCGCCGACCGTCCAGCCTTGCATGCCGTTATTGGCGAGATCCTGCGCGGTAACGTAATCCGACAGTGGCATGCTTGCAGGTGCCACCGCTATTGCGCTGCCAGGGCCTGAACCAAACACCCAGGCGCCATAACTCTGAATGACGGTCGGGGACGATCCCGTCGCGGACTCGACGCTTTGCGAATAGTTCTGGAGGATATAGCCTGCGACAACCGTCTGGTCGGCTGGGTTGGTCATGTCTGCGGAAGTGTAGGGTAAACCATACTTTGAGACGATGGAATTCCAGGTCGGCTGCGTGATCTGGTAGACGCCATATGCCGAGGTGCTACCGTTCGCGTCAGCCACATTCGTGTCACGGCTCTCCGCTTCAGCAATCCCGGCGAGCGCTTCAGCGTTCAACCCAAGCTGGGAAGCAATCGCTTCACCGCCGGCCGCATACCCCGCCTGTTCGTACAGCGCCATTGCGGAACTCGAACTTCCGGATCCGGTGCCGCCACTATTTCCGGGACTGCCGGCACCTTGTCCCACGGGCGACTGATACGGTGACTGCGGCGCTGGTACGACAATGCCGGTGCCGAGTTCGGGATAAACGGGAACCACCATGGCGGGTTGACTCACGACCGGACCGAGATTTTGCGCGAGTGCTACAGCCCCTGTCGAGCTTGCCAGAACGACTGCAAACCCGAGCCCACGAAAGGCCATATTTCTCATGACTAGGGCGTCCTCAGTCGGAAAAGATTTAGCCCCGAAAGCTGATCACCTTCGAACGTACAGGTCGCCTTGGGAGCGAGTTTGTCATGGAAGGGATGAAGATACGACGTTCGAACGTAACCGATCTTGCCGCGCGCGATATGTATTTTGGTAAAAGCTCCAGTCGCAGGGCCCGCAGCAAGCCAGTCGTAAGTAATGCCCACCACCGGGCTGGATGCGGATGGGGCGCTATGGATGTGTTTGTAGTCAGCGACACTGAGGCACTGCCAGAATCCATGCGCGGGCGTGAATTTCGTGTGTGGAATCGAACTCTGCGGCGGGGGTGGCCCCCAGTTGCGGTGAACCAGCGCGTTGTTCTGGTTGGAAAGCTGATCGAGGTGTTTCATCTCCTGGCCCATGTGCGGCGGGATCGGCTGCGGCGGTGTCTCTGATTGCGCCAGCGCGCATCCGGTCGATGCGAGCAGCGCGAGACCCGGCAGGGCGGCGAGAAGTTTCGTTTTGGACAGGTTCATAGTCGGTCTCCCATGGTGAAGGATTAAGGAGCGAGCGGCGTGGCTCCCTTGCTGAAACGATGTTCGAGGCGGGTAAGTGTC
>JAQTXO010000031.1 GCA_028688765.1 Acidiphilium sp.
CGACCGCCGATCAGGGGCGGCCCGGGGTGCGGGTATCGCCGCCGCCGTTCGGCGGTGGCGGGGTCGAGATCACCAGGTTTCGTCCCGATGGCTGGCTCGATGGTCTGGGCGATGCGGTGCTGGTTCGCGTCACCAAAGGGCCGGCACAGGTGCTGGTCACGGTCTATCAGATCGCAGGGCGCGCCGATGCCTCGCCGCGCCTGCAGGTGATGCGCCTGGCAAACGGGGTATCGGCACCGGCACCCGCGCCGGTCGAACCCGAGGTGATGGATGTTCTGGCGCATATCCAGACCCGGGGCGATGTCGGAGCGAAATTCGGTGACTGGCTGGGCGAGCCCGGTTCGGCCAACTGGATCGAAGGCATCGCGATTTCGGCGCCGGACGGTATCGCCGCCGAGGATCTCTCGTATCAGGCGGTGCTCGGGCGCGGCTGGCTGTCTCCCTGGGTCGAGGCGGGGGCCTATTGCGGCAGCCGCGGCATGGCGCTGCCGCTTCTCGGGCTCCGGGTGCGGTTGCAGGGGGCGGCGGCGGAGCAGTATGAACTTTCGTGCGAGGCGAGCTTCATCGACGGTTCCAAGGCGGGACCGGTCGGCAGTGACGAGACCTGCGAAGCCGAGAGTCTCGCCGCCCTCGAAGCGGTGCGGCTCACGCTGATGCCGCGTGCGAAGGTGAAGGCCGTGGCGCGCGGCCGTCGCTGAGCGACGCGCCGTGCGGTTCCTGTTCGTCCATCAGAACTTTCCGGGACAGTATCTCCATATTGTGCGCGATCTGTTGGCCGAGGGCGGCCATGAGATCGTGTTCATGACCGAACCGAACCGCAACAATCTCGCGGGCGTGCGCAAGGTGACCTATGCGCGGCCGCCCGCCACTCACGCGGCGGTGCATCCGAGCGCGCGCGAATTCGACGTGGCGATGCGCCGCGCCGAGGCCGGGTATGCCGGAGCCAACCAGATCAAGGCGCTCGGCTTCGTGCCGGATGTGATCATCGGCCATCACGGCTGGGGCGAATTGCTCAACCTGTGCGATGTGTTCCCCGGCGTGCCGATCCTGGGATATTTCGAGTTCTACTACCGACTCGACGGGACGGATGTGAATTTCGATCCGGAATTCCCGATGTCCGATGACCGGTACGGCGCGGTGCGGGCCAAGAACGGGGTGAACCATCTGGCGATCGCGCTGGAACAGCATGGTCAGACGCCGACCCATTGGCAGTGGCGGACCTACCCGGAATGGGCGCGCGAGCGGATTTCGATCATCCGTGAAGGGGTGGATCTGGATGTCTGCAAACCCGATCCGATGGCGCGGCGCCGCAATCTCGGGGTCGGGAACCTCAAGGTCGGGCCGAAGCAGAAACTGATCACCTATGTCGCGCGCAATCTCGAACCTTATCGGGGTTTCCACACCTTCATGCGGGCATTGCCGGCGGTTCTGGCGGCGCGGCGCGATGTTGTGGTGTCGATCGTGGGCGGTGACGAGGTCAGCTATGGCGCCGCCCCGGCGAGCGGAACCTGGCGCTCGCAGTTGATGGCCGAGGTCGGGGACCGGATCGATCCGGACCGCGTGCATTTTCTGGGGCGTGTGGCCTATGATGATCATGTGAAACTGCTTCAGCGTTCCGACGCGCATGTTTATTTTTCCTACCCGTTCGTCGCATCGTGGAGCCTGCGCGAGGCGCTTGCGACCGGGGCGCCGGTGATTGGTTCGGATACCGCGACGGTGACCGAATTCGTCCACCACGAAACCACCGGACTGGTCACGCCGACGCTCGATCACGACCGGCTCGCCGAGACCACCCTGCGGATGCTGGAAGATCGCAAGCTGAGCGCCCGGCTCGGTGCCGGCGCGCGGGACTACGCTGCGGACAACCTCGATCTCAAGGCCTATCTGCGCGCATTCCGCGCCGAGATCGAGCGGATCACCGGGCAGTCCCTGGCCCCGCCTGCCTCGGCACCGGCTCGAAAAACCGCAAAGCCGAAGGCGCCGGCACCCCGTTCCGCCGCCAAACGCGGCGCGCTGGCCGGGACCGCCGTATGACCGATCCGATGGTCACGGTGGTCGATCATCCGCTGGTCGAGCACAAGCTCAGCCTGATGCGCAGCATCGAGACGCCGACCGGCGATTTTCGTCGACTGGCGCGCGAGATCAGCCTGTTGATGGGCTACGAGGTGTTGCGCGACCTCAAGGTCCAGCCGGTCGATATCCAGACCCCGATGGAACCGATGACCGCGCGACAGGTATCGGGCAAGAAACTCTGCTTCATCTCGATCCTGCGGGCCGGGGATGGTATTCTCGGTGGCATGATCGACCTCGTGCCCTCGGCGCGGATCGGGCATATCGGGCTTTATCGCGACCCGGTCAGCCACACGCCGATCGAATATTATTTCAAGGTTCCCGAGGACATGGCCGAGCGCCTGACCGTGGTGGTCGACCCGATGCTGGCGACCGGACACTCGGCGGAAGCCGCGATCACCCGGTTGAAACGCGCGGGCGCCTCGGCGATCAAATTCGTCTGCCTCATCGCGGCTCCTGAAGGCGTCGCGGTGCTGCGCCGCGGACATCCGGACGTCGCGATCTTTGCCGCCGCGATCGACCGCGAGCTCGATGAACACGCTTACATCCGTCCCGGCCTGGGCGATGCCGGAGACCGGTTGTTCGGCACAAAATAGGGAGCGGCTTATGACCCAGCACTTCAACCAGCCGACCAGCGGCAACGACATGCCCCGCTTCGGCGGCATTGCAACCATGATGCGCCTGCCTCAGGCCGAGACCGCCGCCGGGCTCGATGCCGCCTTCATCGGGGTGCCGATGGATATCGGCACCTCCAACCGGTCCGGCACACGGTTCGGTCCGCGCGCGATCCGGGCCGAGTCGGTGATGCTGCGGCCCTACACCATGGCGACCGGCGCGGCCCCGTTCGAGCGGATGCAGGTCGCCGATCTCGGCGATATCGCAACCAACCCCTACAATCTGGAAAAGTCGATCGGGCTGATCGAGACCGGCATCGCCGATGTGCTCCGGCATGATTGCATTCCGCTCATCCTTGGCGGCGATCATACCCTGACCTATCCGGTGCTTCGGGCGATGGCGGCGAAGCATGGGCCGGTCGGGTTCATCCATATCGATGCCCATGCCGATGTGAACGACACCATGTTCGGCGAACGCATCGCCCACGGCACTCCCTTTCGCCGGGCGGTGGAGGATGGCGCGATCGATCCGCATCGCGCGATCCAGATCGGGCTGCGCGGGACCGGCTACGCACCCACGGATTTCGACTGGCAGCGCGAACAGGGGTTCCGGATCGTTCCGGTCGAGGAGTGCTGGCACCGTTCGCTCGCGCCGCTGATGGAAGAGGTGCGCAGCCTGATGGGCAGCGGGCCGGTCTATCTGACCTATGATATCGACAGTCTCGATCCCTCGGTCGCCCCCGGCACCGGCACGCCGGAAATCGGGGGGCTGACCACGATCCAGGCGCTGGAGATCATCCGCGGCTGCGCGGGACTCGATCTGGTCGGGGCCGACCTCGTCGAGGTTGCGCCGGCTTACGATACCACCGGGACCACCGCGTTGATCGGGGCTAATCTGCTTTATGAGATGTTGTGCGTGTTGCCCGAGAGGAAGTGAGATAAGGAAGACTTCTTTTTGTGAACAAAAAGAAGCAAAAAAACTTTGCCGATCTGGGACTGTGCCGGTGAAAACGCCCTTGCCCCCATTGGCGAAAGTTTTTTGCTTCTTTTTTACAAAAAAGAAGCGCTCGCTTCACCCTATCCTTGCCGCTCAACCATCAACTGCTTGATCTTCCCGATCGCCTTGGCCGGATTGAGGCCTTTCGGGCAGGTCTGGGTGCAGTTCATGATGGTGTGGCAGCGGTAGAGTTTGAACGGGTCTTCCAGTGCATCGAGGCGCTTGCCCATGGCTTCATCGCGCGAATCGGCGATCCAGCGATAGGCGGCGAGCAGCACGGCGGGGCCGAGATAGCGATCGCCGTTCCACCAGTAGGACGGGCAGGAGGTGGTGCAGCAGAAACACAGGATGCATTCCCACATGCCGTCGAGTTCCGCGCGCTCTTCGATGCTTTGCAGGCGCTCGCCGTCCGGCGGGGCGGGGGTATCCGCTTGCAGCCACGGCTCGATCGAGCGGTATTGCGCGTAGGCCTGGGTGAGGTCGGGCACGAGGTCCTTGACCACGGCCATGTGCGGCAGCGGGTTGATCCTGACCTCGGCGGTCACGTCATCGATCGGTTTGAGGCAGGCGAGGGTGTTGGTGCCGTCGATGTTCATGGCACAGGAGCCGCAGATACCTTCACGGCAGGAGCGGCGGAAGGTCAGGGTGGGGTCGATTTCGTTCTTGATCTTGATCAGGGCGTCCAGCACCATCGGGCCGCATTTGTCGAGGTCGATTTCGTAGCTGTCGGTATGGGGATTGCCCGCATCGTCGGGGTTCCAGCGATAGACCTGGAACGTCTTGATGCGGGTGGCACCGGGCTCGGCCTTATAGGTGTGGCCCTGGGTGACGCGGCTGTTCTTCGGGAGGGTGAGTTCGGCCATTGTGCAAATCCCCTGATCAGTACACGCGCTTTTTGGGCGGGAATACCGAGACATCGTTGGTCATCGTCTGCATTCGGACCGGGCGGTAATCGAGCGAAACCGCGCCGTCCGGCGTGCAGGTGGAAAGAGTGTGTTTCAGCCAGTTCTGATCGTCGCGCTCGGGGAACTCGTCATGCGCATGGGCCCCGCGACTCTCATGGCGGCCTTCCGCCGATACCATGGTGGTGATCGCGTTGCCCATCAGGTTCTGAAGTTCGAGCGCTTCCATCAGATCGGAATTCCAGATCATGCCGCGATCCGACACCGCGACGTCCTTCATGCGATGCCAGAGGGCCGACATTTTATCGACGCCTTCCTTGAGGGTTTTGGAATTGCGGAACACCGCCGCGTGGCTCTGCATGGTGCGCTGCATGGTGTCGCGCAGGGCGGCGACCGTGGTATCGCCGTTGGCGTGGCGCGCGGCATCGAGCCGGTCGAGCGAAGCTTCACCGGCACGGGGTGGTAAATTCGGCTGTGAAGCGCCGGGGGTGATGATTTTCGCCGCCTGATGGGCAGCGGCGCGGCCGAATACCACGAGGTCGAGCAGCGAGTTGGTGCCAAGCCGGTTGGCCCCGTGTACCGAGACGCAGGCGGCTTCGCCCACCGCCATCAGGCCCGGCACGATCGCATCAGGATCGGACGGAGTCGGACGCAGTACTTCGGCGCGGAAATTGGTCGGGATTCCGCCCATGTTGTAATGCACGGTGGGCAGCACCGGGATTGGCGCCTTGGTGACATCGACGCCGGCGAACACCCGGGCTGTGTCCGAAATGCCGGGCAGACGGAGATGAAGCCGCTCTGGATCGAGCCCTTCGAGATGTAGCATGAGATGGTCTTTTTTCGGACCACACCCTCGACCTTCGGCAATTTCGATGATCATCGATCGCGAAACCACGTCACGCGAGGCGAGATCCTTGGCGGTCGGCGCGTAGCGCTCCATGAAGCGCTCGCCCTCGGCGTTGGTGAGGTAGCCGCCTTCGCCGCGCGCGCCCTCGGTGATCAGGCACCCGGCGGGAAAGATGCCGGTGGGGTGGAACTGGACGAATTCCATGTCCTGCATCGGCAGGCCGGCGCGCAACGCCATGCCGCCGCCATCGCCGGTGCAGGTGTGCGCCGAGGTGCACGACAGATAGGCGCGGCCATAGCCGCCGGTGGCGAGAACCACCAACTGGGCGCGGAAGCGATGGATCGTGCCGTCTTCGAGGCACCAGGCCATCACGCCGCGGCAGGTGCCTTCATCGTCCATGATCAGGTCGGTCGCGAAATATTCGACGAAGAATTCGACGTCCTGCTTGAGGCTCTGCTGATACAGCGTGTGCAGGATGGCGTGGCCGGTGCGGTCGGCGGCGGCGCAGGCGCGAGGAACGGGGGCGGCACCGAATTCCTTCATGTGGCCGCCGAACGGGCGCTGGTAGATTTTACCATCCTCGGTGCGGCTGAACGGAACACCGAAATGTTCGAGTTCGTAGATCGCGGGGATCGCTTCGCGGACCATGTATTCGATGGCGTCCTGATCGCCGAGCCAGTC
This sequence comes from Acidiphilium sp., assembly GCA_028688765.1. GTDB lineage: Bacteria > Pseudomonadota > Alphaproteobacteria > Acetobacterales > Acetobacteraceae > Acidiphilium > Acidiphilium acidophilum. The sequence continues at coordinate 6,112 of JAQTXO010000031.1, forward strand.
CGAGCCTTTGACGGTGTCGTACATGTGCCAGCGCCAGTCGTCGGGTTCCATGTTGCCGAGCGCGGCGCCGATCCCGCCCTGGGCGGCGACGGTGTGGCTGCGGGTCGGGAAGACCTTGGTGATGCAGGCGGTTTTCAGCCCCGCCTGACCCATGCCGAGGGTGGCACGCAGACCCGATCCGCCGGCGCCGACCACCAGCACGTCATAGGTATGGTCGATGATGGTGTAGGCGCCGAGCGATGGCTTCGACATGGCGTTCATGAGACGATGTCCTGAATGATCAAAAAGTCAGTTTCAAAACCGACAGCAGCGCGAGCAGGCCGAACGCACCGACCGCCGCGCGCATCGCGAGAAGGCTGGCGAGGCGTTTGCCCTCAGTGTGGATGTAGTCTTCGATGACGACCTGCAAACCCAGTTGCAGATGATAAAACAGAGCCAGAATGAGCGCGATGAACAGCACCGCGTTCCACGGCTCGGCCATGTAGCGCAGCATCGCGGCCTGATCGGCACCTTCGAGGAGGAAGACCGAGAGCACGAAATAAAGGGCCAATGGCAGCAACGCCATTGCGGTCAGCCGTTGGGCCCACCAATGACCGAGTCCGGATTTCGCCGACCCCATGCCACGGGCGCGCCCGAGCGATGAGCGCATGATCCGGACCGCCTGATCGCCGCGCGGCGCGCTCATAGGATGACCATCCCGATGATCCAGAACAACACCGTCAGCCCGGCACTCGCCGCGAGGACGGCATAGCCGGTGCGATGCATCGTCGGCAGATCGAACCCGTAGCCGGCATCCCAGAGCAGGTGGCGGATGCCGTTACAGAAATGATAGAACAGGGCGAGGGTGAAGCCGAACAGGATGATCATGCCAGGGATTGAATCGACCAGCGATTGAGCGACGGCAAAAGCATGGGGGGATGTCGCGGCGGCGGCCAGCCAGAGTGCGAGCAGGACGGCACCGAACGACAGGGCCACCCCGGTGATCCGGTGGAAGATCGAGAGAGCCGAGGATATCTGCGGCTTATAGACCTGGAGATGTGGCGATAACGGGCGTTGGACGAGTTTGCCGGCGGAATTGCGCCCCTGCATCAGGGCTTCACGCACATCTTGCATGGTGATCACCAATCAGTCGATCGTTGGAGAAACATATCGAAATGCTGCACTTGCTTACTGCCCGAGGTGGCGGGGGTCAACCAGATGTCAATGTAGTGAGGCCGGGTTAACCGCCGCTTTCGATTTCGGAAAATAAGCCGAAAAACTTTACGGCTGGAGCGATGGTGCCACGCGATACAATATTGTCTCCCGGCTGGTCCGGCTTTCCAGTTCCGCCGTGGTGGGGATGACATAGCGGGCGAATTCGGTCAGGTCTGCAGTGGGGACATAGGCACGGCCGGGGTCGGCGACCCAGACATCCGCATCACGCGCGCAGTCCCGGAGCCATGGCCAGATGTGCCGGGTCATCGGCGCTTCGTAACAGATGTCGCCGCACAGGATCAGATCGGCATCGAGTTGTGTGCGGGTGACATCGCCGATCCGGACGGTTACCGGCGCGTTGTTCAAAGCGGCGTTCAAGGCGATGGCGGCACCGGCCATCGGGTCGATCTCGATGGCGGTCACCGCGCTGGCTCCGGCGCGATGGGCCGCGATCGCGGCGAGGCCGGAACCGGCGGCGAAGTCGATCACGCGTTTGCCCCGGACCAGATCGGGATGATCGAGCATGTGCCGGGCGAGGGCGATCGAGCCCGGCCAGGCGAACGCCCAGTAAGGGGGTGCGATGCCGGACTCCGCGAGATAGGCTTCGGTCGCCTGCCAGATCGGGGTGATTTCGGTCGCGAGGTAGAGGTTGATGTCCGGGATCAGGGCGGGGGCGGTGAGGGTGGTCGCGGTGCGGATGAAATCCTCGGGGGCGGTCATTGCCCCAGCAGGATGGCGAGGGCGATCAGCAGGCCGACATCGCGGTTGAGTTTGAACAGGGCGAGGCAGCGGGCCGGGTTGTTGATGTCGAGCCGGACGATCTGCCAGCCGAGGAGCATGGCCGGCAGGATCAGCATCATCAGGGCCAGTTCGTTCAGACCGGCGAGGATGAAGGCGATGGCGAACAACGCGATGGCACCGCCATAGCAGATCATCAGGAAGGTCCGGGTGCGGGCGCCGAATTTCAGGGCGGTCGATTTGATGCCGGCCATGGCATCGTCCTCGCGGTCCTGATGGGCGTAGATCGTGTCGTAGCCGAGTATCCACAGGATGGTTCCGGCATAAAGGGGCAGGACCGGCCATGCGAGGCTGCCGTGGGCGGCGGCGTAACCCATCGGTGCGCCCCAGCCGAAGGTGAAGCCGAGCACCATCTGCGGCCAGAAGGTGACGCGTTTGGCAGCCGGGTAGAGCGCGACCAGTGCCAGCGAGGCGACGCCGAGGATCTGGGCGGTGCGGTCGAGCAGCAGCAGGATGACGAGGCCGGCGATCAGGAGCAGGGCGAGAAAGACGATCGCCTGGGGCACCGAGATCGCGCCGGAAGCCAGGGGGCGCGAGGCGGTGCGGGCGCCCAGCTGGTCGAGCTTGCGGTCCCAGAGGTCGTTGACGGTGCAGCCGGCGGTGCGCATCACGATCGCGCCGATCGCGAACAGGGCGATCAGGATGGCGCTGCGTTCGGGCGTCGCGCCGGCGAGCAGGATGCTCCAGAGGCCGGGAAGGAACAGCAGCCAGATCCCGATCGGGCGGTCGAGCCTCGCGAGCAGGGCGTAGTTGCGGATGCGGGGCGGCAGGCGGGTGATCCAGCCGGTGTTGCGGATATCGGTGAATCGGCGTTGTGCTGGTAGAGCGTTTCGCATGGTCTCGATCATTCGCCTTCATGTGCCGCCGCGTCTGGCGACCGGTGCCGTCATTGGCATAAACCAGGCGCAGGCGCACTACCTCGGTTCCGTCATGCGGCGGCGTGCCGGTGACGGATTGCGGATTTTCAACGGGGTGGATGGCGAGTTCGAGGCGGTGATCGGGCGGATCGACCGGCACGGGGCGGAACTCGCTGTGGGCGGGCAGGCGCGGGCGATGGAGGCCGAGCCGGATTGCTGGCTGGTTTTCGCCCCTGTGAAGCGGGATGCGACGGATATGATCGTCGAGAAAGCAACCGAACTCGGGGTTTCGGCGATCTGTCCGGTGTTCACCGAGCGGAGCCAGACGATGCGGGTCAACCGGGAGCGTCTGGGGGCGATCGCGACCGAGGCGGCGGAGCAATGCGAGCGGTTGAGCGTGCCGGAGGTGCGCGAGCCGGTTGATCTGGCGCGGTTTCTGGCGGCGTTTCCGCAGGGGCGGGAGTTGTTCGTTGCGGCGGAACGGCGGGATGCGCCGCCTTTGGCGATGATGCGGCATTTGCAAGCCAGCGCGTTTCTGGTGGGACCTGAGGGCGGGTTTGCACCGGGGGAACTTGACGGCATGGCACGGCATGGGTTTGTTACGCCGGTTTCGCTCGGGCCGCGCATTCTGCGCGCCGAGACCGCCGCCATCGCCGGACTTGCGCGCCTCCTTGCCGCACCGGATCAGAGTTGAGATCAGGAGACGCGCTTGTCGAACCCCGGAGAGGCCGATGCCACGGCGATTACATCTGCGAGCCAGTTGGCCGCCTGGTTCGAGGCCGGGTGCAAACCTGCCGACGAGTTCCGGATCGGCACTGAACATGAGAGTTTCGGCTTCACCCTGAACGGGTATCAGCCGCCGCGCTATGAGGGCGGGATACGGCCCTTGCTTGAGACGATCGGGGCCGAGGAAGGGCTCACGCCGATTCTGGATCGGGGCAATCCGATCGGGCTGACCGGGAAGAATTTTTCGATCTCGCTGGAGCCGGGTGGCCAGTTCGAATTGTCGGGCGGGATTGTGGGGTCGCTGCACGAGACCAAGGCGGAGATCGATGCGCATATTGCGAGGGTGCATCGCGTTGCTCCGCGATTGGGATTGGGGTTTGCGCCGTTGGGGTTTCATCCGACTGCTCGGCAGGAGGATTTCGACTGGATGCCGAAGGGGCGCTACGCGATCATGCGGACGTATATGCCCAAGGTTGGGTCGCGCGGGTTCGACATGATGCTGCGGACCTGTACGGTGCAGGCCAATCTGGATTTTTCGTCCGAGGCGGACATGGTTCGCAAGATGCGGGTGGGGTATGCGCTCCAGCCGCTGGCGACCGCGCTGTTCGCCAACGGGCCGTTCCGCGAAGGCAGGCCGGACGGGATGCTTTCGAACCGGGCGGAGACCTGGCTCGATGTGGACAATGCGCGCTCGGGGATACCGCGGGCGGTGTTCGAGGAGGGGTTCGGCTTCGAGCGCTATGCGGCGTATCTGCTCGATGTGCCGATGTATTTCGTTTATCGCGATGGACGCTACATCGATGTGTCGGGCCGGTCGTTCCGGGATTTCATGGCGGGATCACTGGCCGGGTTCGAGGGGCAGGCGCCGACGATCGGGGATTTTGCCGATCATGCGACCACCGCGTTTCCCGATGTGCGGTTGAAGCGGTTCATTGAGACGCGGGGTGCCGATTCGGGCAATCCGGCGATGCTGCTGGCGCAGCCGGCGTTATGGACCGGTTTGTTTTACGACGATGCGGCGCTTGCGGCGGCTCATGCGCTGGTGCGGGATATTTCCTACGAGCAATTGATCGGGCTGCGCGAGGCGGTGCCGCGATCGGGGCTGGATATCGCGTTCGGCAAAGGCACGTTGCGGGATCTGGCGCGTGAGGTGGTGGCGATCGCCGCCGAGGGGTTGCGCGCGCGCGGGCGGTTGAACGCGGCCGGCGAGGATGAGCGCATGTATCTCGCACCGTTGCAGGAGATCGCGGATGGCGGGCCGACCCAGGCGGAGTATTGGCTCGGGCGGTATCACGGTGCGTGGCACGGCGATGTCAGCCGGATTTTCGGCGAGGCGGCGTTTTAGCGAGACGCGCGCGATAAATCTGTTGGATCGGTTCTGCGGGGTCGATATGATCTCGTTTGATGGATCAAGCGAGCGGAGAGCGCCGGGCTGGCGAGCAGGGTTCAAGGATCGGGATGATCCTGCGGATCATCGTCACGGTTGTGGCGGTGGGATGCGGCATCTGGATGGAGTTCAGTCAAGCGTGTGAGTTACCGTTCCATCGTCAGATGGGTTCAGACGCCGTGACGGTGGTAAAGCGCGCATCCATGGCTTTGCCAGCCGGTCTGGAGGCGGGAGATCGCCTGCCGTTCGATCAGCAATCGCGGCTGGTGCTGGCGGTCCTGGTGCAACCGAATGTTCCGACGACTGTCGCTTATCCGATGGTGGTGGAGCGGGCAGGTCGTGACCTGACTGTTCCGGTCAGGACGGTCGTGGAATCTTCTCCGGGCCCGATGTTCGTGGCGATTGACGACCTCACCGAGCTCGGCTTGCTGGCGCTCGGCCTCCTGACATTGTGGCGCGGGCGGGACTGGGCGGCATGGGGGCTGACCCTGCTTACGATGTCGGTATTGGTCGGTTCCGCCGTGTCGCAGATGATCATGCCGCCGTTCCTGAATCTGGTGGAGCTATCGACCCAGATTTTGTTCACGTCGCTGGGACCATTGCTCGCGCTCTATATCACGGCGACACATCTGGTCGGGCGGACGAAGTCCAACCAAGCCGTGCGCGACAGGTGGTTCATCGGGGTGCTGCTGGTATTCGGCATTGTTGAGTTTGTGCCGCTGCCGCTGCTGATGTTCTGGCGCATCGGTTCGTCGGGGCTCGTCAATACGCTGATCGGTATCGGCGCGCTCGCGATCCTGTCGATGCCGCTGCTGATCCTGATCGGCGGTTATGTTGCAGCGAAGCCCGATCAGCGATTGCGGATCAAATGGATCATGACCGGCAGTTTCCTCCTGATCCCTCTGGTGGTTCTGCCGATCATTGCCGGGTTGGAACCGCATGCGGGGCTCAGAACCCTGTTGGTCATTTCGGTTTTGCGCGAGGCGTTAACCGCCTTGATTTTCGGGATATATGCGTTTGCAGTGCTGAGCACGCGATTGGTCGAGGTCCGGGTCGTGATCAACCGGGCCGTGGTGTTCACATTGTTGATGGGGCTGGTGGTGGGCCTGCTCGCCCTGATCGAAAGCCTGATCGAGAACAGCGCGCTGCATGGGCGGGCGGGGCTCGCGCTGGAAGTGGCGGCGCCGCTGGTTCTGGGGATCGCATTCGACCAGTTGCAGCGGCGGATCGAGCAGGGGGTGGACCGGGTGTTTTTCCGCCGGGAGCATAAGGCGCGTGAAACGATGCGGGAATTCGTGCGGGATGCCGGCTTCATCGAACAGGCGGAGACGCTGGTGGCCCGCATGGTCGCGGTGTTTCATCATCATTCCGGTGGACAGGGTGCGGCGTTGTTCGAGGTCAGAGCGATGATGTTCGAGAGAACGGCGCAGCACGGCCATCGCTGGCCGGAGGTTGTAGGCGTGGATGATCCGGCACTGGTGCGGTTGCGCGCGGTGTCTGATCCGATCGATCTGCACGGCATGGAGAGCGCGCTGGGAGCCGACGGTGTTGCGCTGCCGCTGGCGTTGCGAGGGCGGGTGTTCGGGGTCCTGGTATGCGGGCCGCGTAACGCGGGTCGTTACGCGCAGACGGAAATGGTGGAACTGGGCCAGGCGGCGAAGGAGGTGGGGGCGTCGCTCTTTGCGTTGCGGGCGAAGGCGAATGAAGTGCTGGTTGAGCGGCTGGCGCTCGGTCAGATCGGGCTGCAGGAGGCGGCGATGGAGGCTCGGCAGTTGTCCGGCCTTAGCCTTTGAGAAACCGGGGGATAAATATTACGATATAGCAACAATTTAGGCGTGCGCAGGCGAGTTGGGTCAGGGGTGATTTTTTCGGTATTTTCGTCGGGGCGGCCAGAAGCGGTTGCCGGGGCCGAAATGGACGCCGTGGTAGTTGGCGTCGGGGACGCGGATGTCGGCGGGGTCGAGGGGGATCGGCCAGATGATGCGTTTGGG
>JAQTXO010000032.1 GCA_028688765.1 Acidiphilium sp.
TGCGATTTTTCGTGCCGGACGATCAGAAGCTTTACACATGGTGGTCATACCGCAACCGCGACTGGCGGGCATCAAACCGGGGACGACGACTTGACCACATCTGGGTCTCGAAAGATCTGCAGACGTCTCTCGCTGGACTCCGCGTCCTGACCGAAGCCCGTGATTGGCCGCGCGGGTCGGACCATGTCCCGGTCCTGCTCACGTTCGAAATCGACGAGTAACCTCCCGCTTCAGTGTCCGCTTCGCCCTCGCCATGTCGCGCCCAAGGGCAATCAATCCAGAAATCTGAAGTGGATTGCGCGCCAGACTTCGAATGATCCGGCCCATCGCAATCCGACCGGCCTCATCGAGCGCCACGAGACTCGCATCCGGCAACGCCCTGTGCGCAGGATCGACGACCGCCCTTAACACCGCGAAGCCGATTGCATGCCGCACGGCGACCCGCGCAACCCCGACCGATTCGAGATGGACCGCCGCGGCTCCGCTTCCGGCATAAAGACCGGCCTTCGCCGTCCGGCTCGCAACGACCGCCGGGGCTCCGGTCAAGCGTTGGACCGTGGCTCCCCCCAACATCGCAACAAGGCCAGGATCGCACCGAAAAACCTCGGAACCGTCCACCACATCCTGCGGCACGATCAAATCGCCCGCCCGGCACGATGGCGCCAGACCGCCCGCAAGCCCGAAACTGATCAGGACATCGGCCCCCCGATCCACCAGATGTTCCGCAGCCACAGTAACCCCCGCCACCGTCCCCCCGGACGTCGCAACCAACGCATCAACGCCCGACAACAGCTGCGCTTCGGCGACCAGGCCGGTCACAAAGCCGATCTTCACGTCGCTCAGCGCGGGCTGAGCACCATGACCATCTGCCGGTTCTCCATCTTGGGCATCTGCTCGACCTTGGTTTCGGTTTCCATATCGATCTTGATGCGTTCCAGAACTTTGACGCCAAGCTCCTGATGCGCCATTTCCCGACCGCGGAACCGCAACGTCACCTTGACCTTGTCGCCTTCCTCGATGAACGACTTCATCGCCCGAAGTTTCACCTGATAATCGTTTTCATCGATATTCGGGCGGACCTTGATCTCCTTGATCTCGATCACTTTCTGCTTCTTGCGGGCTTCGTTCTTTTTCTTCTGCTGCTCATATTTGAACTTGCCATAATCGAGCAGCTTGCAAACCGGCGGATCGGCGTTCGGGCTGATCTCGACCAGATCGAGTCCAACCTCCGTCGCACGACGCTGTGCTTCTCGCGTGGTCAGCACACCCATCATCTCGCCGTCCTGGTCGATCAAACGAACCTGGGGCACCCTGATATCTTCGTTGACACGCGGACCTTCACGGCTGGGCGGGGTCGGCGGTGCGGGTAGTCTGGCTATATCGCTCTCCTGTCGTCGTTTCGAAGCAAGTTTGGTCTTACGTGGCTCTATACGATATCGGCCCCGGCACGCAACCGAACAAGTCGGGCTTTGCTCATTGCTGGCCAGCAAAAGGATCGAGGGGATAGGCCACGCTCATCAAGGTCAGTCCATCAGGCGGCGCGGTGGGACCGGCAGCCGCCCGGTCGCGGGCCGCCAGAACGGCGGCAATCCGCTCCACCGGCCATTTCCCCTCGCCGACCAGCTTGAGAGATCCCACGATATTCCTGACCTGATGGTGAAGAAAGCTGCGCGCCCCAACCCTTATCTCGATCCGGTCCCCGCGCCGCCCGATGTCGAGACGATCCAGCGTCCGAACCGGCGACCGCGCCTGGCATGCGGTCGCGCGAAAGCTCGTGAAGTCGTGCCGTCCCAGCAAAGCGATCGCAGCGAGTTGCATCCGCTCGGCATCCAGCGGCCGCCTGACGTGCCAGACAAACCCGGCATCGAGCGCCGGTCGCGCCGCCCGGTTGAGAATGACGTAACGATACTCCCGTGCGACCGCCGAAAATCGCGCACTCCAGCACTCGTCCGAAATCACGCCAGCCGCGACCACCGTGACGGCATGAGGCCGCATATGAAAATTCAGGGCATCCCTGACCGTTCGCGTCGTCAGCCCGCCTGGAAACTCGGCCTGCACCACCTGCCCCTCGGCGTGAACGCCAGCATCGGTCCGGCCCGCCGCAACCGTCACCGGCGGCACCCCCCCGCACAGATGCGCGCCCGCCTGCTCAACGACCTGCTGCACCGAAACCCCGTTCGACTGCCGCTGCCATCCCACGAAGCCGCGACCGTCATACTCCAGTTTCAACGCAAACCGGGTCAACCCAGCAGCGTCCCGGGCGGGATTGCATGACCGCGCAGGAAATCATCGGCCGACATCGGCCGCCCCCCTGCCCGCTTCACCGCCGTCACTCGCAGCGCCCCGGCACCGCAAGCCACGGTCAACCGATGATCGAGCACGGTACCGGGTTTCCCCTGCCCTTCCCCCACGACGGCCGAAAGTATCTTGAGCGGTTCGCCGTCGAGCCGCGTCTCGGTTCCCGGCCAGGGCGTAAGACCACGGACACGCCGATCAATCACGGCCACCGGCAAGGTCCAGTCGATCTCGGCATCGGCACGGCTCAGTTTGGCCGCATAGCTCCCTGCCCCCTGCTGGGCAACCGGCACATAATCGCCGTCAATAACCTGAACGACCAGTCGCGACCCCATCGCCGCCAGACGGTCATGCAAGGTTGCTGCCGTGTCGTCCGGTGCGATCGGCGTGGCTTCGGTGAGCAGAATGGCCCCGGTATCGAGCCCGGCATCCATCTGCATGATGGTCACGCCGGTACAGGCATCCCCCGCGAGGATCGCAGCCTGGATCGGCGCAGCCCCCCGCCAGCGCGGCAGCAGGCTCGCATGAATATTGAGGCACCCACGCCGTGGTACCGTCAGCACCGCCTCGGGAAGAATGAGCCCGTAAGCGACGACCACACAACATTCGGCTTCCAGCCGGCGGAGATACTCGATTTCCCCGGCATTATTCCGCAGACTCCTCGGCGTTCGTACCTCGATGCCCAATTCGTCGGCGGCCTCGTGCACAGCGCATTTTCTGACACGCAGCCCGCGCCCGACCGGCTTGGGCGACTGGCAATACACGGCGGCGATCTCGTGCCCAGCCGCGCGCAATCCATGCAACGCCGGCAAGGCAAAGCCCGGCGACCCCATGAAAACGAGCCTCATCCGCGGCTCGGACGGTCTTGGCCATCCTGTTTCTCGCGCAGATCCTTCGCGAGCTTTCGCAAAACGATGTTCCGCTTCAACGCGGATAAATGATCGACGAACAGAATGCCGTCCAGGTGATCGATCTCATGCTGAATGCAGGCCGCCAGCAACCCCTCCGCCTCGACGGTCCTGCGCTTGCCGTCCTGATCCTCGAAAGCCACCGCCACTTCAGCCGGGCGCGATACTTCCGCATATTGTCCCGGCAGCGACAGACAGCCTTCCTCGCGGGCCTCCAGCCTCTGGCTCGCCCTGACGATCTCGGGATTGATCAGGGTCATCGGCGCCGAAACCCCATCGGTCGCCAGATCGAGCACGACCACGCGCAGCGATACCCCGATCTGGGGTCCGGCAAGCCCGATTCCCGGCGCCTTGTACATGGTCCGGAACATGCGCGGGACCAGATCGGCAATCGCCGCACGATCCGCCTCGGTCACCCGGCGTGCCTTCATACGAAGACGCTTGTCGGGGACGATCAGTATCTCCGGAGTATCGTCAGCCACAGTCTCGCCCTCTCGATCATGAGCGCGATTTACCCCTGCTATGCGCACTGATCAATCGCTGCTTGCAAAATCTGCCGAATATGCCCAATTCAGCTTCACCGGAGTGCCTGTCGGGCTCCGTCTGTCTCGCTCGAAAGGAGGAGGCTATGACCACGAGAGTATTTACATCCCCATTATTCCTGGGGTTCGACCATCTGGAGCAGATCATCGAACGCGCCGCCAAAACGTCGTCGGACGGTTATCCCCCCTACAATATCGAGCAGCTGAGCACGACCAGCCTGCGGATTACGATTGCAGTCGCCGGCTTTATCATGGATGATCTTCAGATCACTCAGGAAGATAATCAGTTGGTCATACGAGGCCGCCAGAACGAGGATACCCAGGGCCGGATTTTCCTGCATCGCGGCATTGCCGCGCGGCAGTTCCAGCGGGCATTCGTCCTGGCCGAAGGGATCGACGTGAAGGGTGCCTGGCTCGATAACGGCTTGCTGCACATCGACCTGATCCGCCCTCTACCGGAGGCCCGGATCAAGACGATAGCGATCGAAAAAGGTGCCCACACCCCGTCCGGTTTCGCAAAGCCGCGATCTTTTGATGCGGAATTGCCGAAACGGACCAGCCATCAACACGTTCGTGAAAAGGAGTAGGTGCAATGAACGTCAAAACCCATGACGGCTCGACCGACGCCTTCCCCCTTCGCGCGTTCTTCGATCCACATAACATGACGGAAGCACAACTCGCGGAACTCGGTCTGGAGCAGATCGCCTATGTCCGTCCGATCATGACCCCGAACGGCCCCGCCTATGGCGTTTTCTCAGCCAACGGCACCCCGATGGCCATCGCGACCGACGGCAATCTCGCCCGTGCCGCCATCGTTCAAAACGAGATGGCCCCCGTTTCGGTCCACTGAACCTTAACGCCTCATGAAGCCGGGCTGTCCTAACCGCGACAGCCCGGCTTTCACGCCAATTCGGCCAATAACGAAAGCTGCGCCTCGCGCGGCTCGGCATTGTCGGTGAGCGTGATCGGATAATCGCCGCTGAAACACGCATCGCAGAAAGCCGGCACCTTCTCATCTCGTCCCGGCTGACCCAGCGCCCGGTAAAGCCCATCCATCGAAATGAAGGCAAGACTATCGACGCCGATGAGTTTCGCCATTTCCGCCACGCTGTTACGCGCAGCCAGCAATTTGCCCCGTTCCGGCGTATCGATACCGTAAAAACACGAATGCGTGGTCGGAGGCGACGATATCCGCATATGCACTTCACGCGCCCCGGCGTTTCGAACCATCTCGACGATTTTTTTCGATGTGGTTCCCCGGACGATCGAATCATCGACGAGAATGACCCGCCGCCCCTCAAGGATCGCCCGATTGGCGGAATGCTTCAATCGAACGCCAAGATGACGGATCTGGTCGGTCGGCTCGATGAACGTTCGCCCGACATAGTGATTTCGAATGATGCCGAGTTCGAATGGAATCCCGCTCTGCTCGGCAAATCCCATGGCAGCCGGAACCCCGGAATCAGGGACCGGCACGATCAGATCGGCATCGACCGGTGATTCCTGGGCAAGCTCACGCCCGATCCGCTTCCGCGCCGCATACACGGAATGGCCTTCCAAAACCGAATCGGGTCGCGCGAAATAGATATATTCGAACACGCAAAAGCGCGGTTTCTGCTGCGCGAAGGGCTTGAGACTGCGGACACCATTGCGATCGATGGCCACAATTTCACCCGGCTCGATATCGCGAACGAACTCGGCGCCGACCATTTCAAGCGCGCAACTCTCGGACGCCAGAACCCAACCCGGATTGAGGGGGTCGGCCCCATTGGTCTGACCCAAGATCAAAGGCCGCACCCCAAGAGGATCGCGCACCCCGATCAACATGTCGTTGGTCAACGCAACGAGGGAATACGCGCCGGTGACCTGCTTGAGCGCATCGATCAGGCGATCGAGTACGGTGGCATAAAGGCTGATCGCGATCAGATGAACGAAAACTTCCGAATCGGTGGTCGACTGAAACAGACATCCGCGCCGGATCAACGCCCGTTTGAGCGTATGGGCATTGGTGAGATTGCCGTTATGGCCGACCGCAAACCCGCCAAATTCGAATTCGGCGAAAAGGGGCTGCACATTCCGTATCAGCGTCGCCCCGGTCGTCGCGTACCTGTTGTGGCCGACCGCCCGGGTCCCGGGCAGACCCGCCATCACCTTGGTGTCGCCGTAATTATCGCCGACCAGCCCGATCCCCTTGTGCGCATGAAAGCGCACACCGTCATGGGTGACGATGCCGGTGGCTTCCTGGCCGCGATGCTGGAGCGCGTGGAGCCCGAGGGCGGTTATCGCGGCAGCGTCGGTGACATTCCAGACCCCGATAACACCGCATTCCTCGTGGAATTTATCGTCGTCGAACCCACCGGGCGCGCTTGAAGCCTCAGCCGCACTCAAAGGCTGGTTCACGGTCCTGCATCCTTTACGACTTGATACTGTCATCTAATCGCCTGACCCCGTCATGTCGAGCGCTCAAACACATAGCTGCCTATATCACTGGCTGGCCGATCCCGGCGGCGAGCCGGATGCCGGTGCCGACGAAGGCGCCTCTCCCTTATCCGTCCCGGCAGTCGTGGCCTCGATCCGATGATCCGCGCCGATCTTGTCGATATGGGGCTGATACGCCGCCGGCAGCAGCCCGACGATGAATTTCGACCCGCTCTCGGCATAGGGCAGGAATTTCGCATCGGTGATCCCTGCCGGCCACTCCGGTGGCTGCAGAAAAATCGACAAGCCGATATAGAGCAGACAAACGATCACCACGCCGCGCACAAGACCGAATGCAAGTCCCAGTGTGCGATCGATCCCCGACAGGGCGGAATCCCGCACCATCGATCCCAGCCATGTGCTGAGAATCGACAACACGACGAGCACGACGATGAACACAAGACCGATCGAAAGCGGCAGGATCAGTTTCGGCTGATGCACGAAACCGGCAAGCTGCGTCTCCACATCGGGATAAAACTCGAAAGCCGCGAGTCCGGCGCCGGTCCAGGCCCCGATCCCGAGAACTTCCCGCACCAGACCACGCGCCAGAGCGAGCAGCCCGGACAACACGACGATCCCGAGCGCAACCCCGTCAACCCACGTCATGACTCCAGCCCCCCATCCGATGACGATTTGCCGACGAGCGCGACGAGGTCGCTCAAATGGCCGAATTCGCTCAGCATGATCCCATCCGGCGACGCCGCCCGCCGCGCGCCGCCCGCCACACGCCGTGGCAAAGTCGCACGCTCAAAACCCAGTTTTGCGGCTTCCTTGAGGCGAAGATCGGTTTGCGCCACCTGCCGCAACTCGCCGGACAGGCCGATTTCGCCAAAAAATACACATTCCGGATCGGTCGGGACCCCGGTTGCCGCCGAAATCAGCGCCGCGGCAACGGCCAGATCGGCGGCGGGTTCCGAAACTCTCAGCCCCCCCGCGATATTGAGGTACACGTCATGCGCGGACAGTTTCACGCCGCAACGGGAATCGAGAACCGCGAGCAACATCGAAAGCCGTCCCGCATCCCACCCGATCACCGAACGCCGCGCCGTCCCACCGGGATTCGAAGCCAGCAATGCCTGAACTTCCATCAATACCGGCCGCGAGCCCTCAAGCCCTGCGAATACCGCGCTGCCCGCGACATGCCCGTGCCGCTCCGCCAGAAACAGGGCGGAGGGATTGGCCACCTCAGCCAGGCCGCGCCCGGTCATTTCGAACACACCGATCTCATCCGTTGCGCCGTAACGATTTTTCGTACCCCGCAAAATCCGGAACTGATGGCCGCGGTCGCCTTCGAAATGCAGCACCACATCGACCATATGTTCCATCACCCGCGGCCCTGCCAATGCGCCTTCCTTGGTCACATGGCCCACCAGCATCAACGCGAACCCCTGTGTCTTGGCCGCGCGGATCAGCGCAAACGCATTCGCCCGCACCTGCGTGACCGTCCCCGGTGCGGAGTCGATGGTCTCATCCCAGATCGTCTGGATACTGTCGATCACGACAACGCGCGCCTGCTTTTCAGCTGATAATGCCGCGAGAATATCCGCAAGCACCGTCGCGGCGGCAAGATGAACCGGCGCTCCCCGCAATCCGAGCCGATCGGCCCGGAGCCGGATCTGCGCGACCGATTCTTCACCCGAAATATACAGAACGCGGCTGCCCGATCCGGCAAGACGCGCCGCAGCCTGCAGCAGCAAGGTCGATTTCCCGATGCCCGGGTCGCCACCCACCAGAATTGCGGATGCCGGCACCATCCCCCCGCCCAGCACCCGGTCGAATTCCGCAATCCCGGTCGGAACCCGCGCGGGCAACGGCGTCTCCCCATCGAGCCCGACGAAATCGACACCGCGCACGCCCGCCCGCACCGCCCGGCGATCGTTCTGACCCGGCGAGGGCGTCTCGGGTTCCAGCGTGTTCCATTCCCCGCATGCCTCGCAGCGGCCGGCCCATTTCGGAACGACATTGCCACAGGCGGTACATACGAACACGGTTGCAGGCTTCGCCATCACCCCATCATCCGCTGATACATACCCGTGGGAGGCGTAACCCTGCCTGTCCCCGCCCCCGGTATCATGGCTCCGGTCAGGATGACCGCCAACCGAAATGCCGAAACAGGAAAGCCCGCAAAGCCAGAAGGCTCGCTGCCGACACATCGACCGGTGCCACCGCTGTCGCCGCAGCCCCGGCGGCGGTGAGTTCGATCGCGCTCGCCGCCGCAGCCGCCTGCAATGAAGGCGTCCCGATCGCTTCCGTGGCGGCCTGACGCCACAAAGCCACTGTCCCCGGCGTCGTCAGATGAGGCAGAACCATCACGAAGTCGATCCGGCTTGCCGCGGCCACCGCCTGATAGGCAGCCTCAAGCGACGGCGTCAGCGGCGGATTCCGTCGCTCGATCGCCAAAGCATGAAGGGTCGGCACGTCGGCATCTATCCGATCGGAACGGCGTTGATCGGGTCCATCGACCCGGCCGAGCGTCGCGATCGCAATGCCTCCGCGCGCTGCCAGCGGCGCCAGATCGGCGGGAATATCTTCACCGCTCAGCAACACGGCATCGACGGCACCATCGGCAAACGCCCGCGCGACGAGACTTGCGCCCCGCAGGCCGAAAATCGGCGAGGTCGCGACACCAAGACGGTGAAATGCCAGTATCGCGGCAAGATCGACGGCTTCAGGCGACGCCGCGGCCAGCTTGATCGGCGCCGGATCAGCCAGCCGCCGCATCCCGCCGCGCACGACCAGAACCGGCGCGCTCAACCCCGCCATCACCGGTATCCAGTCCCCCGGCTGGAAATGGACCCGCGGATCACCGGCGAGAAATGCAATGAGCGCCTCACCGGGCATCATCGCCGCCGTCCGCCCGTCAGGAACCACCAGCGTCTGGAGCCGATTGGCCCCGGTCACGCCATCCTGCCCGCCGACGGTACGAAGCACGATCGGCGTTTGCGATGCCAGCGACCCCGATAACCCCTGGGCCACCGCACGCCCCCACCGGTCGATCCGCCCGCCATGGGGACCGCACAGCATCATGTTATATCCGGCAACCGATGCCCCCGGCGACTCTGCGATCACCATGGGTGACGCCGCCCGCCCGGTGCGTAACATCAATGCGCTGACCCCGGCGGCTCCCAGCAATGCGCGGCGGCGCATCATGCCGCGCATGGTCGGTCTTTACTGATCGTACTGAACAAGCGCTTCAAACGGTACGTCCAATCGTCCCCGTCCCTGGAGAAAGGTCAGTTCAATCAAAGCGATCGCCGCGACAACATCCGCCTGCGCGTGTTTCAGAAGGGAAATACCGGCGCTCATCGTGCCGCCGGTCGCGAGCAGATCATCGACCACCACCACACGTTGCCCCGGCTTTACCGCGTCCGCCTGAATCTCGATACGGTCCGTTCCATACTCAAGATCGTAATCGAGGCCGATGGTCGCACCCGGGAGCTTGCCGCGTTTCCGCAACATCACGAACCCGCAACCGAGTTTCAGCGCAAGGGGAGCAGCCAGCAGAAACCCCCGGCTTTCAACCCCGGCCAGAACGTCCGGCTGATACGCGCGGACCACGCTGGCGAGCCGACCCATCGCCACCTGCCACGCATCGGCGTTGCGCAGCAATGTCGAAATGTCATAAAAAAGGATTCCCGGCTTGGGGAAATCGGGCACGCCCCGAATGTGATCTTTCAGATTCATCGCGCCCCTATAGCCGAGGGCGCGCAACCCGCAAACCATAAGCACGGCACCTGCCCGATACCGTGACCAGAACCCGTCTCGTCACGATGCTCCGCTTCGGGTAATATTGGCTTTGATCTATCATCAAGCCGAGTCGCGATCCGTACCGGACCATGTCAGCGTCGCGAACCGGCAAACATCTTGCTTTGGGGTACTGCCAATGGATCGTCGGACTCTCCTCGCGCTGGCCGGCAGCTTCGGTGCCGCAGCCGGTCTCGTCAGCCCCCGCCTCGCGCTGGCAGCGGCCGAGGCCGATACCCCGTTTTCCCGCCGCAGCCTCGGCAAATCCTCCGCCCCCGTCACCGTCTATGAATATTTCTCGATGAACTGCCCGCATTGCGCCGAATTCGGGCTCAAGGTTCTGCCCAAAGTCATCAAAAACCTCGTGGACACCGGAAAAGTTTTCTACATCTTCAAAGATTTCCCCCTCAACGAAGACGCAGTCATGGCCGCCCAGGTGGCACGGAGCCTGCCCGCCCGCCAATATTTCGATTTCATATCGGAACTGTTCCGCACCCAGGAACAATGGGCCTACGATCCCAAACTCAAGACCAAACAGGACTACGCCAACGCCCTGTTCCGCTACGCAGCCCTCGCCGGCATGGACCGCAGCACGTTCGATGCCGCACTCGCCAACAAAAAGCTGGAATCCTTCATTCTCAACGAGTTGAAGATCGGTGAGCAGCAATATCATATCGATGCGACACCGAGCTTCGTCATCAACGGCCGCAAGCGCGAAGGTGCGGTCGACTACAAGCAGTTCGCCCGCTGGATCGACGAGGCCTGACCCCCCTTGCCCGCCCGGTTTGCCCGTCTCCGCATTACCGGCTTCAAAAGCTTCGCCGACGCGACTTCGATTGACATCCTCCCGGGCCTGACCGGTATCGTCGGGCCGAACGGCTGCGGCAAATCAAACATCGTCGATGCCCTGCGCTGGGCCATGGGCGAATCTAGCGCGAAATCGATGCGCGGCGGCGAGATGGATGACGTGATCTTCGCGGGTACCCTCTCACGCCCCGCCCGCAGCATCGCCGAAGTCTCCATCTCCCTCACCGAAACGGCAGGCCTTGCCCCCGCCCCGTTCCAGGCCGAGGCCGAACTCGAAATTTCCCGCAGGATCGAACGCGGATCGGGCAGCACCTATCGGGTAAACCGGCGGGAGACCCGCGCCCGGGATGTCGCGACGCTTCTGGCCGATCTCGCTGCCGGCGCCCGCAATTCCGCCATGATCAGCCAGGGCCGCGTCTCCGCCCTCGTCAGCGCCCGGCCCGATGAACGGCGGATGATCCTCGAAGAAGCCGCAGGCATATCCGGGCTTCACGCCCGCCGCCACGAGGCCGAACTCAAACTGCGCGCGACCGAGGATAATCTCTCCCGCGCCGATGATCTGCGCACCCAGCAGGAAACCCATCTGACCGCCCTGCGCGCCCAGGCGGCCCAGGCCCATCGCTATCGGGTGCTGTCCACCGAGATCCGCAACGCCGAAGCCGAATACCTCACCACCGAGCGTCTCCTCGCCGAACATAGGCGTCAACAGGCGCGTCGCGATCTCGATGCCGCCAAGGCCGCCGTGATCGAGGCGCAGGCCCGCAAAGACGCGGCACTGGCCGCTGAAATCGCCCGCAACGACGACGTCCCCGCCCTGCGCCTCCGCGAAAGCGAAGCGCGCACGGCGCTGGAGCGAACCCGTATCCACTTCGAGCAGATCGAGACGGAAATCGCCCGGGTCCAGTCGCTCCGCATCGAGTCGCAGCGGCGGCTGGAGTCATTGCTCCGCGATCAGGACCACGCCGAACGCGCCCGCGCGGATGCCGAGGCCGCGCAGACGCGCCTGGAACGCGAGGAACAACATCTCACCGCACTCGAGAATGCCACCCCGCAGCAGATCGACTCCGCCCGCACGGCGGCAGCCTCCGCATCGGCTGCTCTCGAACGGGCCGAAGCCCAGGTCCAGACCGCGACCGATGCCGCCGCCCATTTCGCCGCATCGCGGCAGGCCGTCACCAGCCGCCTCGCGCTCACACGTGAAAAGGCGGCCCAGGCGAAACTGCGTGCAAACCAGGCCGCCGAGGCCCATCGCCGCGCTCAATCCGAACTCGTCGCCCCCGAGCAACTCGCCAGAGCCGCTGCCGAACGCGAGCGGGCCGAGACTGTCCTCGTGGCAGCCGAACAAGCCCTCGAACTTTGCCAAACGATCCTCGATGCTGCGGAACTCACGCGAGCCCAAGCCGCCGAAGCAGCCACCGCCGCCCGCGCCGGGGCGATCGCCGCCGATGCATCCCTCGCCACGGTCCGGATCGAGGCCGAGGCGCTGACCAAACTGCTCGCGCGCAAATTCAGCGAGGAAAACGACCCGGTCCTCGATCGGATCAAGGTGCCCCCCGGCTACGAAACCGCACTCGGCGCCGCGATGCAGAACGAACTCGCCGTCGGAACCCGCGCCGAAGCCGCTCGTCGCTGGCGGCAGCTTCCACCCATCGAGTCGCAGCATTGTTTCGAACCGCTCTCGACCGTCATCCAGGGCCCGCCGGAATTGGCCCGCGCCCTCGACCACATCCTGCTTCTGCCCGACGGTGACGACGGCAATGCCCAGCAGAGCCGTCTTGCGCCCGGCGAAACACTGGTTTCGAAACAGGGCGAAGTCTGGCGCTGGGACGGTTTCACAGCCCGCTCCGGTGCCCCCGGCGAGGCAGGCATGCGCCTCGCCCAGCGAAACCGGCTCGCGGCGCTACAGGACGATCTGACAACCGCCACCGCCCACGCCGCCGCCTGCAGAACCGGATTGCGTGACACCGAAGCCGCCGAGAGCGCCGCGCGCCGCGCCGAAGACGAGGCCCGCCGTCAGCGCAAGACAACGGAAGCCGAAGTCGATCGCGCCCGGAACGCGAAGCGAACCCTCACCGAGGCAGCCGCCCACCTCGACGCCCAGGCGGAGCGTCAGGCCACCCGTGCCGCCGGCACGGCAGAGGCGAATGCCCGCTTCGCCGCCGAATACACCGAAATCGCGCAGCAACTGGCGGACGTTCAGGCCGAGTCCGACGCTCTGGGCGCTCCGCGCGACACCGCCGCCGCACTCGATACCGCGCGCCATGCCATGCAGGAAGCGAGGCGCGCCGA
>JAQTXO010000033.1 GCA_028688765.1 Acidiphilium sp.
CATCTGGCGGCGGCGGTGGGGGAAGAGGCGCGGGCACAGCATCTCGCCATCGTCGCGGCGTCCGATTATGGGCTGGTCGCGGAACTCGCGCATGATGCGCCGCCTTCCCTCACCATAGCTGGTACCGGCCCGCGCTGGCAGTATTTTGGCCGATCGGGGCTGCGCACGCCGACCCGTCTGCTGCTGGTCGCGCCATCCTACATGCCCCGCCCGGATGCACCGAACTTCACCGAGGTGGGCAGGCTGGCATCGGTCCGGCGTCTGCGTCATGGTGCGGTGATCGAAACCTATTCCATCTACGAGGCGATGTTCATGCCGACCGAACCCTCCGCCGTGATGCGACCCTCCCGATGATGCCGCCGACGCCGGATGATGTGCTGCGCGCACATCGCCTGATCGCCCCGCATATCGTGCGCACCCCGACGCTGCGCTCGACAGTGCTCGATGAGGCGACCGGCGCGCAGGTGTTCGTGAAGGCCGAACCGTTGCAGCGCACGGGCAGCTTCAAGTTGCGCGGTGCGACGAACGCCCTGCTCAACTTGCCCGAGGCGGTGCGGGCGCACGGCGTGGTGGCCTATTCCTCGGGCAATCATGGTCAGGCGGTCGCTTGCGCGGCGGCGGCGCTCGGGATGACGGCGACGATCGTGATGCCGGACGACGCACCGGCGATCAAGCGGGTCGCCACCGCGCGCTGGGGGGCGCGAATCCTAGATTACGACCGGCGCACCGATGATCGTGCCGCCATTGCGCAGGCGATCGCGGCGAAAACCGGTGCAACCCTGATCCCGCCCTTCGAGCACCCGGACGTGATCGCCGGGCAAGGGACGCTGGCGCTCGAACTGGTGGCGGATGCCGAGGCGGCAGGTATGGCGCTCGACCTCGTTCTCGTCTGCACCGGCGGCGGCGGATTGACCGCCGGTTGCGCCCTCGCGCTGGAAGCCGTCTCTCCGCGTACGCGGTTGATCGGCGTGGAACCCGAGGGCTGGGACGATACCGCCCGCTCCCTGCGCGCGGGAGCGATCGTCGCCAATGACGGCACGGGCTCGCCGTTATGCGATGCGTTGATGGCGATGGCGCCCGGCGATTTGACGTTTTCAATCAACCGCAGCCGTCTCGCGGGCATGGTCGCGGTGGACGAACCCGCCATTCTGCGCGCGATCGGCTTTGCGGTTGGTCAGTTGAAACTGATCGTCGAACCGGGCGGTAGCGTGGCATTGGCCGCGGCGCTCACCGGGGCGGTGCCGCTGGCGGGGCTCCGCGTCGGGGTGGTGTTATCGGGGGGCAATATCGATCCTGCCATCCTCGTCCGGGCACTTAAAATCGCTTGAGCCGCCGCCGATTCAATCTTCGTTAATCTTCTCCCGCGATACTGCGCTGCGAAGGTGGAGCAGACTCGATGGCGATACGGAAATCACGACCCGGCAAGGCAGGTAATCAGGCGGTAAATATCATCATCCGCCGGCATGAAGATGTCGATGCGCCGCATCACGGTGGGGCATGGAAGGTCGCTTACGCGGATTTCGTGACCGCGATGATGGCATTTTTCCTCCTCATGTGGCTGATCAACGCGACGACGCAGGCTCAGCGGATTGGGCTCGCCGATTATTTCAGCCAGGCGAATGTGCTCAATCGTGGTGCCTCCGGCGAAGGCAAGCCGTTTGGCGGGCGGACCCCGTTCGATCATGGGGCGCTGACCTCCGATCTCGGGGCGGTGAGGGTGACTGTGGGTCACAATCCCGTCTCGCCCACGGTTCCTCACGTGCCGCAAGGTCAGCAGATCCGGCCATTGACGGTCAGTGGTAATCAACTCGAAAACCAGTCCGGACCGCAGCCGGGTACGCAGCATCCCGGAGCCGGGCCGGCTGAACGGACGAGTATGGCACCGGTTGCTCCGGTACCGGCGTCGGCTGCGGCTTTGGCCGCGGGCGGGCTTGCCGCGGGCAATCTGGGCCAGCGCCGGTTCACCGCCGCCGCCACCGCGATGAAGCAGGCGATCGCCGCCGACCCGGCGCTGAAGCCGGTCTCGCATCAGATCAGCATCACCCAGACCCCGCGCGGTCTCGAAATCCAGATCATGGATGCGCACAAGCGACCGATGTTCCGGCTCGGTTCGGCGGAGCCCAACCCGATGACGCAGGATCTGATCCGCAAGATCACTCCAATTCTGGCACGGCTCGGCGACCGGATCAGGATCTCCGGCTACACCGATGCAACGCCGTATCTCATTCCTGGTCACAGCAACTGGGATCTCTCAGTCGATCGCGCCAACGCTACGCGGCAATTGATGGAACAGTCCGGCCTGCCGAAAGTGCTGATCAGCGCCGTTGCCGGCTATGCCGATCGGCGGCTGCTGATACCGGCCCAGCCGAAGGCGGCGGCCAACCGGCGTGTTGCAATTCTGGTGCTGCGACCCGCACCGGACACTGGGGTCAAAAACCATGGGGCTCCCGCGCCATGACCCGACAAGGACTGAACGATCTGAATTGTCTGGTGAATTATGCTGAGTTTGGGAGGTGTCGCGTTTCTCCTCGTTTGCGTATTCGGGGTTTTCATCTTCACCGGCGGCGCGATCGGGCCGCTGATGAGTTCCATGCCCATGGAATTCATCACGATCGGAGGGGCCGCGATCGGTACCTTCATTGCCGGAAATTCTCTGCATGATATCAAGCACACTCTGGCGGATTTCAAGAAAGTCCTGAAGGGCGGTTCGTTCCGGAAAACCGACTATACCGACCTGCTGTGTCTGCTGTTCTATCTGGTGCGGCTCGCATCGACCAAGGGAGCGATGGCGTTGGAAGCGCATATCGAGCGCCCCGAGGAAAGCCCGGTATTCCAGCATTTTCCGCGTATCCTGAAAAACCATCACGCGACGGCCATTGTCTGCGATTATCTGCGCATGGTCGGGATGAATGCCGATGACCCGCATCAGATCGAGGACGTGATGGCGCGCGAGTTACGCAAGACACTGGTCGAGGAGCTTCACGGCGCGCATACGCTTCAGATCATGGCCGATGGTCTGCCCGCACTGGGTATCGTCGCCGCCGTCCTCGGCGTCATCAAGACCATGGCGCACATCAATCAGCCGCCCGCAATTCTGGGTGAGATGATCGGCGAAGCCCTGACCGGCACATTTCTCGGCGTCCTTCTGGCCTATGGGGTCGCAGCCCCGCTATCGACCCGGATTCGCGGCGTCGTGGAGGAAGATTCGCGCTATTTCGAGGTGATCAGGGCCGTTCTGGTGGCTCATCTGCATGGGAATGCACCGCAGGTCAGCGTCGAGATCGGCCGGAAGATGGTGCCCAACATGTATATGCCGAGCTTCGCAGAACTCGAGGAGTCGGTGCAGAATCTCAAGGTGGGGGCGTGATGCCGATAAAGACCCGATAGGTCGCGTGTGGCGGGGTCAGCCGTCCTCATCGAGATTTCGTTGCATGATGATCACATCGAGCCATCGTCCGAATTTGAATCCGACATCTCGCATGGTGCCGACGCGCTGAAATCCCAGGCTGGCGTGGACGCCGATCGAGCCGATGTTTTCGGAATCGCCGATGACCGCGAGCATCTGCCGGAAGCCGGAGGATCGCGCGTCGCGGATCAATCGGGCAACCAGGGCCTTGCCCACGCCCTGGCCGCGGACATCTTCGCGCACATACACGCTGTTCTCGGCGGTGAACCGGTAGGCGGTGCGCGGTCGATACTGGTCGTAATAGGCAAAACCAAGCAGGCCGGTTTCGTCCTCGGCCACGAGCCACGATCGTCCGGCCTCGACGATCTGCCGGTACCGGGCCGTCATGGCTTCCAGCGATGGGGGCACCTCGTCGAAACTGCCGGTGCCTTCCAGCACGTGATGGGCATAAATCGCCTGACATGCCGGCAGGTCGTCGGTCGTTGCGGGACGGATGTCCATCAGGGGCTTACTCCGGGCGGGGCGATAAAAGGTCGTTCCTCGGTTCTGATGCCGCGACCGGGGCTTTCCGGCAAGACCATCACGTGCAAACTGACGGGATTGGCCGGTCCGGTAAGACGAACTTAACCATATTCAGCTATAGAAGCCTGGGTGCGATGTGCTATGGACGCGCAGGTTTTGGAGAATTTTATCTATTTCGTTGAATTTTGTGATCAACTCTGGTTTGTTGCAACGCGGCAAAGCGTATGCGCCGCAACGAAACCCCATGCAGATCTGCGACCGGTCGCGCGACCGCCGCGCCAATGGAAGGGATAGTCCGCCCTATGAATGACCCGAACGACCGTCCAGGCCCCGACTCGCCCAAACGCGGTAGCGACGACACGGAATCCCTGCACGTCCGCATTCTGGCGGTAAAAGCCGCAGCCCGGTTTCACGGCGTTGATCTCGATATCGAGACATTGACGCTCGATCCCAAGGAGCCGGCACCATCCTCGCCGCATCTGGTCGACTGGCTCCGGGATTCCGGGCTTTGGGTGCGCGGGATCATGATGAATTTCCGCCAGTTGATGAAAGTGGAAACGACAGCGCCGGTCGTTCTGCTGTTGCGCGATGGTGGCGCGGCCCTGATGGTGGCGAACGATCCCGGACGCTCGATCGTGTTTCTGCGCGATCCGCGCGCCCCGCTCGGGTCGGCCCCCGTGGCTGTCGATGAAATCCAGCTCCGTCAGGTGTGGGACGGCGCCGTGCTTCTGGTGCGCGGCGAGCGCGACGGGCAGGAGGTCGAACCACCATTCAACTTCTCCCTGCTCCTCAAGATGGTTCTGATCGAGAAGCGTATCCTCAGGGATGTCGCGATCAGTTCGATCACGCTGACCATCCTTCAGGTTCTGCCGATCCTGATGATCATGGTGGTGCTCAATACCGTGATTGTCTACCGCAGCATCAACACGCTGATACTGGTGACCCTGATTTTCGTGGTCTGCGTGATCTGGGAAGCTCTGCTCACCTGGGGGCGACGGATGATGCTGGTCATCCTCTCGAACCGGATCGATGCGCGGTTGAATTTGATGATTTTCGACCGGTTGATGACCCTGCCGATCGATTTTTTCGAGAAAAACCAGGCCGGCGAACTGGCCTACAAAACAACCCAGATCTACCGTGTGCGCGATTTTATCACCGGCAGGCTGTTATCCACCTTCATCGACATGTTCATGGTCGCGCTGATCATGCCGATCCTCTTCTACCTGGATGCTTTTCTGGCCTGGACCATCCTGATCGCCTCGGGGATCATCGCGGTGATCATCACGGCGTTCCTGCCCGCGATCGCACGGCTCACCGGCAAGATCATCGCGGCGGAAAGTGCCAAGGGCGCGGTGCTGGTCGAAAGCGTCTACGGGATCCGGACGGTCAAGGCGCTTGCTCTCGAAAAAGTCCGTGCGAATGAATGGGATACCAGGGTCGCGGAAACCAGCCGGCTCAATCTCCAGATGGGTCGGCTGTCGAACTGGCCGGTCGTGCTTTCTCTGCCGTTCGAGCGCTACGCTCAGGGCGGTGTCCTGCTGCTCGGCGGCTATCTTGCGGTAACCTCCCAGAATCCGCTCGCCCTGGGTGGTCTGGTCGGGTTCATGCTGCTCGGCGGCCGGGTCGCCGGTCCACTGGTGTCGTTTGCCCGGCTGATTCAGGACGCTCAGGAGGCCCGCGCGGCGGTGGCTATCGTCGGCCAGGTGCTCAATCGGCCGACGGAGCGGCGTGCGCTGACGACGGGGCTGCGACCTCAGTTCCTCGGCTCGGTCGCCTTCGAGAATGTGACCTTCACCTATGAAGGGACCAAGACACCCGCGCTGAACAAGGTGAGTTTCGCAATTCCGGAAGGCACCATGCTCGGCATCGTCGGACGGTCCGGGTCGGGTAAGTCGACGGTCACGCGGTTGTTGCAGGGGATCAATCGCGAGTACACCGGCGCGGTCAAGATCGACAACACCGAACTGCGCGAGATCAATCTGCGCCATTTGCGCAAGAGTTTCGGTGTCGTGCTGCAGGATAATTTTCTGTTTCGTGGATCGGTGCGTGACAACATCATAGCAGGTCGTCCCGGCCTCAGCTTCGAGGACGCGATCAAAGCGGCGCGGCTTGCCGGTGCCGAGGAGTTCATCGAACGCCTGCCGCAGGGATATGAGACCTTCATTCAGGAAGGATCGCCCAACCTGTCCGGTGGTCAGAAACAGCGTCTTGCGATCGCCCGTGCCCTCATTGCCGACCCCCGCCTGCTGATCCTGGATGAAGCGACGAGCGCGCTCGATCCCGAGAGCGAGGCACTCATCAATGCCAATCTGCTGCGCATCGCGCGGGGGCGGACCATGGTGATCATCTCGCATCGTCTGGCCTCGCTTGTGGAATGCGATCAGATCCTAGTCATGGATTCGGGGCAGGTGATCGATCTCGGCAAACACGGCGAGTTGGTCGAACGCTGCGCGATCTACCGCCATCTCTGGCTCCAGCAGAACCGTCACATGAACCCTGAAGGAGGCCGAAATGCCCCGACTCCCACGCTTGCGCAAGGGGACTGATCGCGCCGCCCCGGTCGGGGGCGGCGCCGCTGGGGGTGGCATGGGGCTGGCTTTGGCCAGCCCGGGCCAGCTCGACGATACGCCGATGGCCCTGCTGGAGTTCCAGTCGCCCACTGCGGCGGTAATCGCGACGCCGGTGCCGCCGATTTCGCGCTATACGGCCCTGATCGTCACCGCGCTGGTTTTCGCCCTGCTGGTGATCGCCGCCACCGTAAAGGTCAGCAAGGTCGTGACCGCGGAAGGCAAACTGGTGTCCTCGGCCCCGACGATCATGCTGCAGCCGTTCGATACATCAATCGTGCAGTCGATCGATGTTCACGAAGGGCAGATCGTTCACAAGGGCGAACTCCTGGCGCGGCTCAACCCGACCTTCGCTCGCGCCAATCTGACCGCCTTGCGCGCTCAGGTCGTCGCTTTGTCGGCGCAAAAGGCCCGTCTGGAGGCCGAGGCGAGCGGTGGCGTCTATGCGCCCGACCACGCCAATCCGGCCCAGACGCTTCAGGCCGCGATATTCCAGAGTCGCAAGGCGGAGCGAACCTATACGATCGAAAACTACAATCAAAAAATTGCCGAACTCCGGATGATCGTCACCAAGAGCGAGGAGGAGGCCGGGTTTTACAAAAAGCGCGTCAACGTCGCTCAGGATGTCGAGAACATGCGGACCCAGTTGCAGAAAATGCAGGTCGGCAGCAAGCTGAACTCATTGATCGCGTTGAACGACCGGCTTTCGGTTTCGAGTTCGCTGTCGAGTGCGGTCTCGACCGCCGCAGCCGGTGAAAGCGATCTTGCGGCACAGCGCGCGGAACGCGACGCCTATGAAAAAAAATGGGCGGCGACGGTTTCGGAGAATCTGGCTGAAACCACCAGCAAGCTGGTCACGGCGCAGCAGGATCTTTCGAAGGCGGAATTGCAGAGCCAGCTTGTGGTGCTGCGCGCACCCCGGGATGCGATCGTGCTGACCGTGGCACATGTCTCGGTCGGTTCGGTTCTGCAGTCGGGCCAGAAGTTCATCTCCCTCGTCCCGATCGATGCACCGCTGGAAATCGAGGCGGATATCAGTGGCACTGAATCCGGCTATGTGCATGTCGGAAATCCGGTCACGATCAATTTCGATACCTTCGACTTTCTGCGCTACGGCTCCGCCAAAGGCACGCTGCAGTCGATCAGCGCCGACAGTTTCAGCCCCGAAACGGCACCCGGCGAGGGTGGCTCCGCCCTGCCCAACCGCCCTCACTCGCTCTACTACCGTGCCAATATCTCCCTCGATGAGTTGATGCTGCACAACGTGCCGCCCGGATTTCGGCTGGTGCCGGGCATGCCGCTGAATGCCAACATCAAGGTCGGACGGCGGACGATCATGTCCTACTTCATTACCAAGATCATGCCGGTCGCTTATGACAGTATGCGTGAACCATGATGTGGTTCAGGGATCGGATCATGATCGTAGCTCAAGCATGATGTCATGAGCGCGATCGACCGTATCGCGTCGCTCTCGCCGAAGCGGGCGTTACGGCGCGCCGGCGATCTGGCTGGCGCGGGTGAATGGGCGCGGGCCGCCCGGCTATACGTTGTCGCCGCCGATGCCGGGCTGGTCGAGGCGCAGCACGCACTCGGCGCCGCCTACATGCCGGGCGGCGGCCTCACGCCTAACCCGCGCGAAGCGGCCCGATGGTTTCTTCGGGCAGCCGAAGCGGGGTACGTCGAAAGCCAGTGTCGTCTGGCCGGCCTGTTCATCCACGGGCTGCAGAATCGCCGGTTCGATGCGAATTCCGCCTTGTTCGGGGATGGGGGAACAACGGCGGAGACCGAGGCCGATTATCCCTCGGCTCTGATCTGGGCGCGCCGGGCCGCGGAGGCCGGCTCCGCTGACGGTCAGGCGCTGCTCGCCTATGTGCTGACTCACGGACCGGAGGGAATTCGCGATCCTGACGCAGCGGAGCTCTGGTATCGCAAATCGGCGGCGCAGAAATGGCCGCAGGGGCATCTCGGCCTCGGCATGATTTTGATGCGGGGGGCGGATACGGCTGAGAAGACGGTTGCTGCCCGCCATGAGTTCGAGGAGGCCGCGAAGGCCGATCTGCCGACCGCACATTACCTGCTCGGCGTGATCCATGAACAGGCCGTCGGGGTTCTGCCCGATCCGGCCAAGGCGCTCACTCATTACCGCAACGCGGCAATTCATGGCATCCGCAATGCGCAGGCCAAGCTCGGTGCGATGCTGCTGGCCGGACACGGATGCGCGCCTGATCCTGTCGAGGGCGAATCCTGGCTGCGCCGGGCCGCGATCGCAGGAGATCCGGAAGCGGCGGCGCTCGTCGCCGATGTCTATGCCCGTGGCGGGCATCTGCCGCCGAATTACGCCGAGGCGGCGATATGGTTCCGCGTTGCGGCCGAAGCCGGGCATCGTGTGGCGGCGCGCGCGCTGGGGATGCTGTATCTGACCGGCGCCGGCGTTGCGCGCGATTCCGAGGAAGCCGCCAAATGGCTCGCTCGCGCCGCCGAACAGGGGGATACCGCTGCCGGTGCCGACCTTGGTAATCTCATTCTCAAGGGCGAGGTGCGGCAATCCTCGGTGGATGGGCTGCCGATCCACGAGTGGTTCGAGCGCGCCGCCGAATCGGGCGATCTGATCGGGGCATTCAATTTCGGTGTGTGTCTCGCTGAAGGTATCGGGGTGAAACGCGACGAGGCGCGGGCCGCGATCTGGCTGCGCCGCGCCGCCGAAGGTATCGTGAACGCCCAGTTCTGGTACGGCAGGCTGTTGCGCGAGGGGCGCGGGGTTCCGGTCGATTTCGTCGAGGCGTACCGGTGGGTTTCAACCGCCGCCGCGACCGGCATGGTGGAAGCGCTGGCCCTTCAGGCCGAGATGAAACTGCATGGCCAGGGTTGCCCGCGCGATCATGCCGGTGCGCGCGATATTTTCCTGCAGATCGCCCAGGCAGGGCATGTCGGTGCGATGTTTGCGCTCGGCGCTCTCCACGGCGGGGGTCACGACATTCCGACCGATCGGGTCGCGGCACAGGAATGGTTCGCCAAGGCGGCGGCGCTCAATCATCCGGTCGCGCAACTCATGCTTGGGCGCTATCTGCGCAAAGGTCTTGCGGGTCCGGCTGATGTGGTCGCCGCGACACAATGGCTCAACCGGGCGCTCGCGCAGGGGGTCGACGAGGCCCGGGTCGATCTTGCGGAAATCGCCCAGCAGCACGATTCCCAGCCGCGTCAAGCCGCCGGCGACTGAGCGTGACGGCTGATGCCACCCGCCAGCGCCGCCTCGCGGAGGCGGCCGATGCGTGGAAACGCGGGCGTCGGGCGATCGAGACCGGTGATCTGACCGCGGCACGGCTCTGGCTCGAACGGGTCAGTCGAATCGCGCCGCAGGACCCGCGGCCACGTTATGAATGCGCTCTGGTGATCGCCGCACTGGGTGCAGCGGATGCCGGTGCCGCCTTGCGGGCGAGCGCCCTTGAATGCGATCATGCACCGGCCTGGATTGCGCTGGCCCGACACGCGGCGCGGCTGAACGATTTCGCGGGCGTGGCGGACGCCCTTGCGAGGCTGCTGTCGCGGCATGTGATCGATCCCTCGCCGGACTTTACCGATTTCCTGACCCGCACGGCGGCGACTGCGGGGTATCCCGGCTGGATCGCGATGAGCGGAACCGGCATCGTCATGCGCGGTGAGGATGCACGGTTCGAGGCCGATGGGCGACCGGTGGATCGCCTGCCTCGCGACCTCGGATCGGTTGCGTTTCTCCGGGCGACCATCGCGGGCGCGGATATGCTGGGGAGCCCGCTCGATCTCGGACGGATGCATCGTCTCGTCGGGATCGTTGCCGCCGCAGGCGACGGGCTGGCCGGGTGGGTGGTTCGGCCGGCGGCACCCGAGACTGCGCCTGACCTCCATCTGATCGATCGATGCGGTGTCACGCGCATGATCCGTCCGCGCGCCGTGCTCGAACCGGTTGCCGCATCAGGGTTCCTGCCACGCCATGGATTCCGCATCGGCGCAGCGCGCCTGCGCGGCCTCGCACCGCCATTCGGGATCATGGGGCCGGAAGGGCAGATTGTCGCCGGGACGCCGATCGATCCGGTGTTGCACAACCTGCCCGCTGCGTTGGTGCGCCCGCGATCAAGGACAGTCGCGATGCCGGGGACCAGAGCGCCGCGGGTGGCGGTGATGCCGGTTTACCGCGACGAGGCGGCAACGCGAATCGCCCTGGAATCAGCCGTTGCAGCGGCACCGGAGATGCCGATCATCGTGATCGACGATGCAAGTCCGGACCCCGCCTTGGCTCGCTGGTTGCGCGCCGAGGCGGTGGCGGGACGCATCGTGCTGCGGCGCCAGCGGCATAATCGGGGGTTTCCCGCCGCCGCCAATGCTGGCTTTCGTCTCGCGCGGCGGCTTGTGCCGGGCTGCGATATTCTGCTGCTGAATGCGGATATCGAATTGCCGCCCGGCGCGCCCGCGCGCCTGCAGGCAGCACTCTATGCCGGTGATGATATCGCGAGCGCCACACCGCTTTCGAATGAGGCGACCATTCTGAGCTACCCCGACCGCAGCGGCGGCAATCCGGTGCCGGACCGCGCCGCACTCGACCGGATCGATCGGCTGGCGCGCCGGGTCAACGGCAGTGCGGTTGTCACGATCCCCACCGCGATCGGCTTCTGCATGGCGATCCGGCACGACGCCTTGCGTGCGATCGGTGGTTTCGACGTCGCTCGGTTCGCGCAGGGCTATGCCGAGGAGAACGATTGGTGCCGACGCGCGGTGGCCCTCGGGTTCCGCAACGTGGCGGTGCCGGGCGTGTTCGTGGCCCATCATGGCGGGGTCTCGTTCGGTGCCGCCGGTTCGGCGCTCTGCGCGCGAAACCTCGAACTTCTGGAACGCCGCCATCCCGGCTATCACGCCCTGATCGAGGCGCATCATGCCGCTGACCCGCTCCGCCGGGCGCGATTTCGGCTCGATCGGGCACGGTTTCGCGCAGAGGTCGGGGCGGGACCGTCGGTCATCCTGGTCTCGCATGACCACGGCGGCGGGATCGCGCGGATCGTGACGGCGCGGATGAGCGCGCTCCGCGCGGCGGGGGTCTGCCCGATCCTGATTCAGCCCGATTTCTCCGATCCTGTGTCGCGCGCGCGCGGCATCGGCACCGCGCGACTGACCGACCGGGTGGCTTCGGCGTATCCAAATCTGGGTTATCGGCTGCCGGCGCAGTTCGCGTCCCTGATCGCCGTGTTGCGTGCGGCGAATCCTGATTATGTCGAGTTCCACCATATGCTCGGCCATGATCCATCCCTGCTCGATCTGCCCGCGGCGCTGGGGATTCCAGCTGAATTCGTGGTTCATGATTACGCGCATTTCTGCAAGAGGGTGAACCTGATCGGTCCGGCACGGCGCTATTGCGGGGAGCCGGATGTCGCGGCGTGCGCCTCCTGCCTTGCCGAGGCGGGCAATGAACTGACCGACCCGATCGGCCCTGCCGGTCTGGTGGCTCGTTCATCGGCGCAGCTGCGCGGGGCGCGCCGGGTCAGCGCGCCGTGCGAGGACACCGCACGGCGGCTGCGACGGCATTTTCCGGGTATTTCCGTCACCGTGACCCCGTGGGAGGATGATCGGGCACCGGTATCGCTGCGTAACCCTCCGGCCACCGGGGTGCGGCTGATTGCCGTGGTCGGCGGGATCGGTCCGGCCAAGGGGTATGACGTGCTGCTCGATTGCGCGCGGGATGCGGCGGCCCGCGACCTTCCTTTGCGTTTCGTGCTGATCGGCACCAGCGAGCGGGATTCAACGCTGATCGAGACCGGGCGTGTCATGATCACCGGCGCCTATGCCGAAGGCGAGGCCGCGATGCTGATTGCGCGTTCAGGCGCCCATCTGGGGTTTCTGCCCTCGATCTGGCCGGAAACCTGGTGTTTCGCCCTGGGCGAGATGTGGCGCGGCGGATTATACGCTGCCGGGTTCGATCTCGGGGCTCAGGCGGCGCGCATCAAAGCCACAGGTCGGGGTTTTCTGCTCCCGCTCGGTTTGCCGGCAGCACGGATCAACCAGACCCTGCTTGCGTGGCGGCCGGATTTAGGCAATCTCAATAATCGATTACAACCTCCGATCAACGACACGTTCGCACTCGCCAACCCGAATTCCTAACGGAGACGCCTTGATGTCCAAATCCGCCGCCAAGACCGCAGCCGCCACCCCGGCGATGCCGCCGGTGCCTGAACCCGCTGCTGCCTTGCAGGCAGGATCGATCCAGGAGCTGAAGGTTTCGGCGCATCTGATGACCCTCGATACCGGCCTGTTCTGCATCGTCAATGAGGCCAATGCGGGTGCGACCGCCGATCAGGGGCTGCCCGGGGTGCGGGTATCGCCGCCGCCGGTCGGCGGTGGCGGGGTCGAGATCACCGGGTTTCGTCCCGATGGCTGGCTCGATGGTCTGGGCGATGCGGTGCTGGTTCGCGTCACCAAAGGGCCGGCACAGGTGCTGGTCACGGGCTATCAGATCGCAGGGCGCGCCGATGCCTCGCCGCGCCTGCCGGTGATGCGCCTGGCAAACGGGGT
>JAQTXO010000476.1 GCA_028688765.1 Acidiphilium sp.
CGGGCGTCTGTTCGCGCGCCCGCTCCTGCTCGAAGGCCATCACATAGCCGGTGATCCGCTCGGCGTCGGAAGCGGCCCGGAAAATCTCGCGCGGATCTTCTTTGAGGGCCTTAATCCAGCTTGCGACATAGGCGGCGTGCTGGCCGGGGTCGTGGCCGATTTCGAGTCGTTCGCCAACCATGAGGCTCGCAATCTCCGCCCGCAATTCCTCGCGCGCGTAGCCCTCGCTGCCGAACGGGTGCGAAAGGTCGCGGTCCAGCCGGGACGGGTGGCCGGTCCAGTGGCCTAGCTCGTGCAGCGCGGTCGCATAGTAGGCGTCGGCGCTGCCGAACTGGTGGCGCTCCGGCAAGGTGATGCTGTCGTTTGAAGGCCGGTAAAAGGCCCGGTCGCCCGCGACGTGCGAGATGCGCGCTTGCGAGTTGGTCAGGATGGTTTCGGCGCGCGCGTGGCGCTCCGGCTCCGGTGCCGTGGGCTTGGTTTCGAGCGGCGGCAAGCCGTCGATCTGCTCGGCATTGAACACCACGGCGGTAAAGACGCGCGGGCGCTCAAGCTCGACGCGGATTTTCCGGGGCTGGCCCTGCTCGTCCAGAACGGGCCGCCCCTGCTCGTCTTTCATGGGCTGCTCGTCGTGGAATTTCCAATAGATGATTTTGGTGCCGCGCTCGCCCTTGCGGACCTGCGCGCCCTCGGCCTGCGACTGCTTGTAGGTCATCCATCGCGGATCACCGTAACCCTGCATGTGCAGCCAAATGGTATTCATGCCCCGGTATTCTTTGCCGGTGACAGCGTTGTAGGGCAGGCGCAATTCGCCCGGCTCCCAAGGCTTTTGCCAAGGGGCGGTGCCCTGCTCTAGTTGCTCGATGATCCGCGCGGCGACTTCTTCGGCATATTCCTTGTTCATCGCTCGTTACTCCTTCGGGGAAGCGACGGGCTTGCCGTTGACCACAACGGAATCGCTCGCGGCCTGCGGCGAAAGGTCGGCGTTGGATTCCCAAGCGTCGGCCTCGGTCATGGCGGTTTCCTCGAAAGCGCCGTTGCGCTCGGCCTGCTCTGCGGTCTGCTCGACCTGCACGCCGGGCTTGAGGCTATCGGCTTCGTTCGTGCTGATAACCGGCTGGGTGGTTTGCTTCTGCATGGTAGGTTCCTCCTGACGGACATAGACGACTGTGCTTGCGGTGAAGGGATTGAGCGGCTTGGGTGGCGTGCGGTGAAGCTCGACCGCCCCGCCACTCGTCGCGGCGGCGATCTGGTCGAAGCTCGCCATAAGCGGCCCGGTGAAATACCGGGCGACATAGCCGTTGCTGAAACCGGCGGTGAAATTGCCGGTGTTGTAGGCGGACAGCGCCGCCCGCAACGCGATTTGCGGATTGCGCATCTGGTCGTGCGCGGACGTATAGAAGTCCGTCAGCACCTTGGCCCCCGCTGCAAGGTTCTTGCACGGGTCGAACATATCCGCGACGGAATAGCCCAGCTTGTGCAGGTTGCCGCTGTTCACCTGCATCAAGCCAAGATCGACCGAATAGCCCGCCTTGATGTAGGCGGTGGCGAGCGCCGTAGCGTCGGCGGCACTGGTCGCCGGGCGGGCCAGCTTCGTGCCGTTCACGTTGATGGCGAGCGGATTGCCCTGGCTCTCCACCTGTATCACGCGCTCGATGGTCGCCGGGGCGACGGTCGGCGCGCACGCCTGAATGAGTGCGACGGCGATCATTTCCCCTCCCCGGCGTCGGCCACATGCAAGAGCGGGTGAGGCGTGACCGCCGCAGCGTCACCGCGGATCAGCACGGGCACGGCTTGACCGCGGATATTCGCGGCAGGGACCGGCCCGAAATAGCGGCTGTCGAAGCTGCCCGGATCGTAGCTCGATATGAGCCACACTTGCCCCGGCTGCACCTTGTAGGTGCCTGCGGGCCACGCGGGCATGTGCGCGAGTGGCTTGCTGTTCGGTAGAGGCGTCCCGTTGACCTCGACCGGCCCGCCGGGCAGCACGGTAACGGTGTCGCCCGCCACGGCCACCACGGGCTTTAGGAACGGCTCGCTGCCGGTGCCGGGACAGTCGCCCGGCCCGATGAAACCTTGCTTGCGCATGTAGATCACAACGCCCTCGGCGGGCGGGCACACGGAAACCATCTCGCCGGGCCGGACGCTGGCCGGTTCAATCCGGCTGATCCGCCACAAGCCGCGCGGCGCGGAAACCGTAGTGTTGAAGCGAAGCCCGGCGGCATAGCTGCCGCCAACGATCAAGGCGGCGGCTGCGGCGGTGGCCCATGCGGTGAGTGCAAAGCGACGTGCGTTCATTGGATGACAAAGCCTCCCTGTTCGCCGTCTTTGTCTTTCGGATCGGCGGGCTTGCTGGGCGCGGTGGTTTCGCGCACGCGGTCGGTTGCCGGTGGGGCGATGCGCGACCGGGCCGAAAAGGTCGGGTCGCGGAAATAGAGGATTTGATGCCCCCGGATGACGGGTTGCCCGGCGACGAAAACCAGCATTTCGCCAGCTTCCAGAATGTCGCCCTTGGCGTCTTTCTTCGGCCCCGGCAGGCGCATGATTTCGTCCGGGGTCATCAAGGGCCGCTCGACTTCCTGATAGCTGCGCGACACCTGTTCAAGCATCATGCCGAAGCGTTTGCCGGACGTGCTGATTTGCTCTTTGACGACTGTGCTTTGCCCGGTCATCTTGCTCATCCATTCGGCGGTTTCCACCTTGTTGGGAGCGTAGGCCACGCGGACATGACAGTTTGAAATGATGCTCTCGAAGTTCGTATATGCCTTGTAAAGCTGCTGCACGTCCTGCGTGATGATGTAGGCTTTCATACCGTAACCGGCGATGTAGGCCAGCGCCGATTCAAAGACTTCAAGCCGCCCCAGCGTCGGGAACTCATCAAGCATCAGCAACAGCCGGTGCTTGTGCATCGTCTTGCTGCGGCCCGTCTCGTCGTATTCCATGCGGTCGGCCAGCGTCAGAACGATTTGCGAAAGCAACAGGCGCGCAAGCGGCCTCATGCGGTCGGCGTTGCGCGGCGTCGTGATGAAGTAGAGCGACACCGGCTTTTCGTGGTCCATCAGGTCGGAAACCTTGAAGTCCACGCGCGAAGTGTTGTCGCCCACGATGGGGTCACGGTAGAGCGACAAGGCGTTATTCGCGGTCGAAACGATGCTGCCAAGCTCGCGCGC
>JAQTXO010000477.1 GCA_028688765.1 Acidiphilium sp.
AGGCCCGCGCGCTCGGTTTGAAGCCCAAGCCCTGGGTGAAAACCTCCCTCGCCCCCGGCTCGCAGGTCGTCACCGAATATCTCGACAAATCCGGCCTCACCGCCGATCTCGATGCGCTCGGTTTTGAGACCGTGGGCTACGGCTGCACCACCTGCATCGGCAATTCCGGCCCGCTGGACGATGCGATCGCCGAGGCGATCGAGGACAACAAGCTGGTCGCGGTCTCGGTACTGTCCGGCAACCGCAATTTCGAGGGCCGGGTTCACCCCAATGTCCGGGCGAACTACCTCGCCTCCCCGCCGCTGGTGGTCGCCTACGCCCTGCTCGGCACTATGACGGTGGACATCACCACCGCGCCGATCGGCCAGGATCAGAACGGCAACGACGTGTATCTCAAGGATATCTGGCCGACCACGCGGGAGATCGCCGATCTGGTGAAATCATCCCTCACCCGCGAGATGTTCCTCGACCGCTACGGCGATGTGTTCAAGGGCCCGAAACAGTGGCAGGCGATCGAGGTGGAAGGCGAGTCCGAAACCTATCACTGGTCCGGTTCCTCGACCTATGTGAAGAACCCGCCCTATTTCGAGGGGATGACCATGGAGCCGAAACCGGTGACCGACATCACCGGCGCGCGCATTCTCGCTCTGCTCGGCGATTCGATCACCACCGATCACATCTCCCCCGCCGGCAGCTTCCGCGCCACCACCCCGGCCGGCGAATATCTCGCCGAACGACAGATCCTGCCGAAGGATTTCAACTCCTACGGCTCGCGGCGCGGCAACCACGAAATTATGATGCGCGGCACCTTCGCCAATATCCGTATCCGCAACGA
The DNA here is from genome assembly GCA_028688765.1 of Acidiphilium sp. GTDB lineage: Bacteria > Pseudomonadota > Alphaproteobacteria > Acetobacterales > Acetobacteraceae > Acidiphilium > Acidiphilium acidophilum. The sequence continues at coordinate 836 of JAQTXO010000477.1, forward strand.
AATGCTCGACAACGTCGAAGGCGGCTACACGAAACACTACCCCTCCGGCGCGCAGATGCCGATTTATGACGCCGCCATGCGCTACAAGGCCGAAGGCGTGCCGCTGGTCGCCATTGTCGGGCGCGAATACGGCACCGGCTCCTCGCGCGACTGGGCCGCGAAAGGCACCATGCTGCTCGGCATCCGCGCCGTGATCGCCGAAAGCTTCGAACGCATCCACCGCTCCAACCTGGTGGGCATGGGCGTGCTGCCGCTGGTCTTCAAGAACGGCATGACCCGCAAGACGCTGGAATTGCGCGGCGACGAAACCATCGACATCCTCGGCCTCGATTCCCTCTCGCCACGGATGGATATCGACATGCTGATCCACCGCGCCGACGGCACCACCGACAAGGCGACATTGCTCTGCCGCGTCGATACCAAAGACGAGGTGATGTATTACGAAAACGGCGGGATTTTGCAGTACGTGCTGCGGAGCATGGCACGGGCGGCGTGATCGGCGGGGGGTGAGGAAGAAAGCGCTTCTTTTTTGAAAAAAAGAAGCAAAAAACTTTTTTGATCTGGGGCACGGGTGGTTTCACCGGCACGGGCACAGCGAACGGAAGTTTTTTGCTTCTTTTTTACAAAGAAGAAGTGCTGCCTTTCACGACCCCCGCCCTCACATATCCGCGCCCTGCACCTGCATGAAGTGCATCATGGTGCGGGGGTACAAAGTGTGGAACATCCAGCCGGTCAGCCCGACGGAGAGCACGAACAGGGGCAGGACCAGGATGAGCGAGAAGGTTTTCCACTGCTGCGACTTCGACAGGTCGAGCCGGAACATCAGCAGGGCCTGCGCGAGCAGAGCGAGGCCTGCGAGGATCGAGACCGCGATGATGAAGTTGAGGTAGTGCATGGTGTGCCGCACCGTCAGCAGCAGGGCGATCGCCATGAAGATGACCGAGAGCAGGTAGCCCGAGACGTAGGCGAGCGGGCTGGCGTGGCGGACTTCGGGGTGATCGAGCGGATCGGCTTCATGGGCTGACATCAGAACGCTCCATTGAGGTAGACGAACACGAACATGCACACCCAGATCGAGGCCTGAAAGACCCAGAACAGGCGCAGGTTGAGCAGGCGGGTGACCACTTCGGTGGTGAACCCCTTGAGCGCCACCTGAACCATCATCACGGCCATCCACAGCATCCCGAAGGCCATGTGCAGGCCGTGGGTGGCGATCAGGACGAAAAAGATCGACATCAGGCCGCTGCGTTCCGGTGTGATGCCGTGGGCGACCAGCGTTGCGAAATCGTTGATTTCGAGGCCGAGGAACACGCCGCCGAGCACGAAGGCCGAGAGCAGGCCGGCGAGGACGAACATCCGGTTGCGCGCCTTCAACCCGACCATGGCGAGGCTGTAGGTGAGCACGCTGGTGAACACCACGATGGTCTGCACGAAGGCTTCGAGCGGGTGGACGACATTCTTGATCTGCGGGCCGCCGGCGGCGTTGAATTTGTGATCCAGCACCGCGTAGGCGGCGAACAGCCCGGCGAAGATCAGGGCGTCGCTCAACATATAGAGCCAGAAGCCGAGCGTTTTCATCGCAATCGGGTCGGGCTCGGGGTGGTGGCGCGCCCAGAGCCGGTGCGCCGGGGTGAGGGTTTCGGTGCGGCTCATGACAGGGCCTCAAGCTCGGCAACCGGCGGGGAGATATGGTCGGTAATAATGCCGGTCCCTTCGGGTTTCTGCTCCATCCGCCGGACAGCCTCCGCGCTCAGCACGATGCCGGATTGATCGGCGAAGGAGCGCAGGATGACCACGCCGATGATGCCGAGCAGGCTCAGCCCTGCCATCCACCAGATCCGCCAGGTCATGCCGAAGCCGAAGCCGAAGGCCAGCGCACCGATGACGGCGGGGGCGATGGAGCTTTTCGGCAGATGGATGTCCTCATATTCTTCCGGCCCGGAATCCTCGAAACCACTTTCCCGGCGCGAGGCCCATTCATCCCGCCCGTGAACTTCGGGGATGACCGCGAAATTATAGTAGGGCACCGGCGTCAACGTCATCCACTCCAGGGTCCGCGAGGTGGACCACACGTCCTGGCCATGCGATTCCTTGGCGCGGTCGCGCAGGCTGACGTAGATCATCTTGAAGAAATAGAAGACCGCCACGCAATAGAGGAAAATGCCGAATTCCTCGAGTCGAGCAGCGGCTGCCAATGCGGATCATACAGATAGTCCAGCCGCCGGGTCATGCCCATGAAACCGAGGGTGAACATGGCGCTGAAGGTGGTCGCGGTGCCGAGCGAGAAGAAGATGAAGAACTT
>JAQTXO010000034.1 GCA_028688765.1 Acidiphilium sp.
CAGCGCCACAGCAACCGAAGGATTGATTCTGAATTTGTTTCCGGGGATCATGTTCACCACAAACCGGGAAACCAGCTTTAGCTTATTCTCCCCCGGAACCTGTCCAACCTACCGGCACCACCGCAGTCATCGGTCGATCGTATCCAACCCACCGCTGCGCACGTATGCAGATCGCCACGTCCGGCCCGAAGCCGCAGTACCTCGTGGGCACGCTTGGCTGGCGCAGAATGGAATGTTACAGTTAACGGAACGTGATGGATTGGTCACGGGCGGCCGCCAGTGTTGGTAAAACATTGGCAGTTGGTTTCAATCGGCCTATGGGCCGTCAATACGGATAAGATCAATCAGGTCAAAGCCTTGCAAAATACCGGCCACGGCATCACCGCGATTGTCCGTCAGACGAAGTTCAGTCGGCGCACCATTACGAAATGGGTGCGACTCGAAGGGCTGCCCGAGCGCAACGTGATTGCGCCGAAGCCAAGCATACCAAGCGGTTTTCACGACCATCTTGCTCGACGCTGGTCCGATGGCTGCACGTCCGGACGGCCCTTGCTGCTGGAGATCAGAGACCTTGTGACGGGCGCAAATGAGCCCCTCAGAATCCACCCGATTCACACGAATTGAGGCCCCCGGCGGGGCCCTTTAAGGGAAACTGACAGCGGTCGGCCACGCCAGGATGGCGCTGGCATGAACGGCGCGATCAATGACCATTCCGCGGCGGTGAGATTGCTTGCAATCTCGGCCACCCTCGATGTCCGGCGTGCATTTCGCACGATCTCGTTTGAGGTGCATCCCGAGAATGTCCGTCGCACGCATTGCTGATGGAGACACTTGAACCGGGTGACGGCCAGCTTGATCGTCACCGACGCTCCTTGCGTCGGCAAATCCTGCAAGGACCGGCGGTAAAGGCCGTGCCGTACAGTTGAAACGGCGCCGCAGGAGGGACAGGTGCCGCGGTTGGAGCCAGTGGCTTCGACAATCCAGCTGGCGCCATCTCGATGGATATCAACAACTTGAATGCCGGCGAGTGGACTGAGGTGCAGGGTTTTGCTCATCCGCGAGATTTACCCGCTATGCAGCCAAAACCATAGCTGGCCTCGGGTCACACAAAGTGAGCCAGGACCTCTTTAACCCATCTTTAGCACTAAATCGATCATAATACGCAACGAAGACGCACAACATATTGATATTGAATGCTTTCCGTTTTGTTTTTATTTGTAGTGCCATAATATTATTCATTACCCCTTGACACCCAACGGCGCCAGTCTCATGCCTCGGCAATGTTTATCCGCAAAACAAAAAAGATGCGTTGGCACTCAATGCCGCGCCCGGAGAGATCCAGAAACTCACTGTTCGATCCCCTTTGGATACGTTTGTAGTGCCACTCGGACTTTTTTACGAGTGTAAGATGCTGATATTATGCGGTTTATTCGAGGCACTGCTAAAGATGGGTTAAAGGAAACTGACACGAGCCGCCAGAAAGTAGCCGAGAACTCCGCACTCTCGAGTAAGTGAACAGTATTGAGTTTAACCTGGCTTCTCGGCCATGTCGCGGGCGGTCATCCCTCGGCGCCTGACGGCTAGCTAGGCGGTTTTTGGATTGAAGTAGCGAAGCTCTGCCGTGGCACGCATTACCGTGCGGATCGCAGCAGACTCGATGACCCCGAGGCTGGCGGCCTGCACCAGCAGATTGCCAGCGGTGGTGGCCTCTACCGGCCCGGCGATAACGGTGGCGACCGCGCAATCGGCAATCGCCTGACACAGCATGTCGATCCTCGAACCGCCGCCGACGATGTGGATGCGCCTGGTCTGGTGGTTGGCCACCTGATCTATTTCGACGAGGCTGGCGGCCACCGAGGCCGCGAGGCCGCGCAACACGGCGCGGGTGATCGCCGCGGGAGTCGGATCGAGCACGATGCCGCGGGCGGCGCACCAGCGGAGGATGCGACCCGGCATGGTGACGCCAGGATGTGCGAAATCGGGTTCGGTCGGGTCGATCGCGACATCCGAACACAGCGCCGCAGCGTCTTGCAGGATCGGCTCGATCGGCGGATCACCCCAGGCGCGCAGGCATTCCTGCAGGATGAACAGGCCGCTGGTGTTTTTCAGCAGCCGCGTGGTGCCGGCGATGCCCTGTTCATTGGTGATGTTGGCGCGGCGGGCGGCCTCGCTGATCAGCGGGCGCGGGCGCTCGATGCCGGCGAGGCACCAGGTCCCGCTCGAAATATAGGCCCAGTCCTCGCCCGCCTCGGCCGGGATTGCAGCGATAGCGCTCGCGGTATCGTGGGTGCCGGGGGCGATGACGATGGTGCCGACGAGGCCGGTGTCCGCGGCGATGGCGGGCAGTAGCGGGCCGAGGATGGTGCCGGGCTCGACCAGATCGGGAAACATGGCGCGCGGAATGCCAAACGCGGTCAGCACCGTGTTCGACCAGTCGCGCCGGACCGGATCGTAGAGTTGGGTTGTGCTGGCGTTGGTGTGTTCGCAGGCCACGACTCCGCACAGCCAGTAATGGATCAGGTCCGGCAGCATCAGGAAGCGGGTCGCCCGGCTGAACAGGTCAGGCGACGCGCGCTTCGCGGCCAGGAGTTGCGGCAGCGTGTTGATCGGCAGAAATTGGACACCGGTCGCCTGATATAAAGCGCCGCGCGGCATGGTTTCATCGAGCGTGTCGATCACGCCCTCGGTCCGGCGGTCACGGTGGCTGTGGACCATGCCGATCGTCAGCGCATCGGCATCGAACAGCGCGTAATCGACCCCCCAGGTGGTGACGCCGATGCTCGCCACCGGTCCCTGACCGGACGCGATGCGCAGACCCTGGCGAATTTCGCGCCAGAGTTCGAGCATATTCCAATACAGGCTGGCGCCGAGCGGCACCGCGCGATTGGGAAACCGGTGCAGGATATCGAAACTCAGCCGGCCGTCCTCGACCGCGCCGAGCGCGACCCGCCCACCGGAGGCACCAAGGTCGATCGCGACGTGGCGCGCAGGACTACCGGACATAGGCGACGGGCACGCCGCCATCGACGGTCAGCACGCCGCCGGTGGTTTTCAACGAGGCGGCGGAGGCGAAGAACGCGATGGCTTCAGCGACATCGTCCGGCAGGACGTTGACCTTGAGCGTGGTGCGCGCGCGATAATGCGCTTCAAGCTCCGTCTCGGCGATGCCGTAGGTGGCGGCACGGTCGGCCCGCCAGGACGAGTTCCAGATCGAGGAACCGGACAACACGGCATCCGGCAGCACGGTGTTGACGCGAATGCCCGCACTGCCGCCTTCCTCGGCGAGGCAGCGGGCGAGATGCAGTTCCGCCGCCTTGGCGGCCGAATAGGCGCCGGCGTTGCGCCCGGCGGCGACGGCGTTTTTACTGGCGACAAACACCAGCGCGCCGCCGCAAGCCTGCCGGCGAAGCACGCGAAACGCGGCACGGGCGACCAGGAAATAGCCGGTGGCCAGAATGTCGAACATCAATTGCCAGTCGGCCAGGCTGGTCGCCTCGATCGGGTCGCTCTTGCTAATGCCGGCGTTGTTCACCACGATATCGACCCCGCCGTAAGCAAGCGTCGCGGCGGTGAAGGCGGCATCGACCGCGGCTTCGCTGGTCACGTCCATCGGCGTGGCGATCGCGCGGTGAAACCCGTGGCGGGCGGTGAGCGCGGCGGCGACTTCGGCGCTGCCCTCGGCATTGCGATCGGCGATGACGACATGCGCGCCATCCCGCGCGAGGCGCGCGGCGGCGGCGCGGCCGATACCGCTGGCGGCACCGGTGATCAGCGCGACATGGCCATCGAGCGGCTTCGGTGGCGGTTTCAGCGAGAGTTTGTAGAGTTCGAGCGGCCAGTATTCGATGGCGAAGCTCTCGGCGGCGTCGAGTGTTTCGAAGCCGCCGACCACATCGGCATGGCGCATCACCGCGATGGCGCGGCGGTACAACTGGCGGGAGACTTCGGCGGCGAAGGCATCGGGGCCGGTGGTGACCATGCCGACGCCGGGGATGAGAACGATGCGGGGCCAGGGCGCACCCATCGTATCGCCAGGTTGGGCGTGGGATTGGAAATAATCCCGATAGTCGCTCACGAAACACGCGATGCCGGCGGTGGCTGCCGTGATCAGGGCGTCGGCCCCTTGGTCGGGCTGCCAGTCGAGCAACAGCGGCACGCGCTTGGTGTGGACCAGATGGTCAGGGCACGCGGCTCCGCGCATTGCGAGGGCTGCACATTGGGCGCTGGTGATAAAATCCAGCACATCGTCGCTGCAATCGACGGTGAGGATCATGGCCCGTTCGTGGCTGATCGCGCCGCGAATCACGGGCAGCACCTGTGTCAGCAGCGTGTCGCGCTCGGCGGCCGACGCGCGTGTGATCGTGGTGGCACCGAAGGGCGATAAGCTCGCTTTTTCCGCTAGAAACGCTTCGGCTTCACCGATGATGCGCAGCGTGCTGGCGTAGCAGGCCTCAGCGGTGTCGCCCCAGGTGACCAGGCCGTGCTTACCCATGACGACGCATTCGAGGCTTGGATTGTTACGAACGGCAGAGCCAATTTGTTTCGAGAGATCGAACCCCGGGCGAATATAGGGCACGAACGCCGCCCGGTTTCCGAACAGTTGGCGAATCAGCGCCTCGCCGTTCGGGCTGCACGCAAGTGCGATGATCGCGTCGGGGTGAGTGTGATCGACATGCGGCGCAGGAGTGAAGGCGTGCAGCAGCGTTTCGATGCTCTGGCGCGGCCGGCCGGGTTCGAAGGCGCAACGGTCGAGATAGGCGGTCATGTCTTCATCGGACATGGTGGGGCGGGTGAACAGCGGTTCGATGTCATCGAGGCGAAGGCCGGCGAAATGCTTCGGCTCGATCGAGGCGAGATCGCTGCCGGAGGCCTTGACCCACAGTACCGGAGTCGCGCGGCCGAGGTGATCGCGCTCGATCGATTTGACCGAGGTATTGCCTCCGAAAATATTGACGATGCGGCGATCCGCGCCGAGCAGGCGGGAACGGTGGGCGAGTGCCACCAGCCCTTCGCCGGCCGGCGGTTGGGATGCCGCCCAGGTGGGACAGCGTTGATCGGTATCGTTCATCGGAGCCTCATGATCGGGTTAGTCGCCATAGCCACCGCCGGTCGCGATGACACCGCGGTCGCGTTTGATCGCCCGCAGATATTCGCCCTGGCGATGAGCCAGCAAAGGGTCTTCGGGCAGGTTGTGGCCCCGCCGCCAGGCGGCGAGACGTGGGCGGATATCGGTGCGGAAGGCATCGAGCAGGATGCGGTGCGCGCCCAGGGCATCGCCCTCGGCCTGCGCGGCGGCGAGGCTGGCGCGATCGATCAGGAGGGCTTTCGCATACGCTTCCTGGCAGTTCAGAATACTCATGATCATGCCTTCGATTTTTGCTTCGATGTTGAAGCTCTGATCGATCATGTAGCTGACACTACGGGCACAGGTTGCGGTCGCCGGATCGTCGGCAGCCGCGATCAGTTCGGCGTAGATCAGGAAGAGTTCGAGCGGGTTGGTGGACCCGACGATCAGATCGTCATCGGCGTAGCGCCGCGCGTTGAAGTGAAAGCCGCCGAGCTTGCCTTCATCGAGCAAAATGGCGACGATGGATTCGATATTGGCGCCCTGCGCGTGGTGACCGAGATCCACCAGTACCTGCGCCTGCGGGCCGAGCGCCTGAGCATGCAGCAATGCGGCACCCCAATCGGCCAGATCGGTATAATAGAAGGCGGGCTCGAAGAATTTGTATTCGATCAGCATGCGCGCATCATCCGGCAGGATGTCAGCGCAGGCTTGCAGTCCGGCGCGCAGACGATGACGACGGACGCGGATGTCGTCCTGACCGGCGTAATTGGTGCCGTCCGCAAACCATAGGCTGAGATCGCGGGCGCCGGTTTGATGCATGATGGCAACGCAATCACGCAGATGGGTTATGGCCTTGTCGCGGATCCGGGCATCGGGGTGGGTGAGCGAGCCGAGGCGATAATCCTCGTCTTGGAACAGATTGGGGTTGATGGCGCCGATCGCGATACCCTGATCAGCGGCGAAGCGACCGAGGGCGGCGGCATCGTCCACCTTGTCCCACGGGATATGCAGCGCGACGCGCGGGGCGATGCCGGTCATGCGGTGAACCTCTGCTGCGTCCTCGATCTTTTCCCACACGCTGCGCGCGGCACCGGGGGCGGCGAAGGTTTTGAAGCGGGTGCCCGTGTTGCCGAACGCCCAGCTTGGCGTTTCGATGATCTGGGCATCGAGCCGTGCGATGAAAATTGCGTCGTCCATCAACCCTCCGCGACCATCAGCCGGATATCGGCTGCTTCCAGGGCTGCGAGATCGGCCTCGGCCGGCATCGCATCGGTGATGACGATGTCGAGTTCGGTCAAACTTGCGATGGTTGCCAACGCACGCCTGCCGAATTTCGAAGAGTCGATCAACGCGATCGCGGTTGCGCCCGAACGCAGCATGGCGCGTTTGGCGCCGACCTCAGGCAGATGGGAATCGGTCAGGCCGAGCACGGCGTGGCATCCCCTGGTGGATAAGAACACCTTGTCGGGGTGCAGGCGGGCCATCATGTCTTCGAACAGAACGCCGGTGAAGGAGCGCGCCGGGGCGTGAAACGCACCGCCGACCAGCACGAAATCGACCCCGGCGGCAGCGAGCGTGGTCGCGGCATCGAGGCTGGAGACGATGGCCGACACGTCGTGCCCGGCGAGCATACGGACCAGATGCAGCGCCGTGGTCGAGGCATCGAAAGCGATCGTGTCGCCTGGCGCGATTAGACCGAGAGCGGCCCTGGCAATTGCAGATTTCGCCTCAGTGTGGCGGCTGGCGCGCAGCTGGTGGCTGAGTTCTTCGCTCATACGCTCGCGCAGCCGGGCACCTCCGCGTACCCGCTCCATCAACCCTTGCTCCGCCAGCGCGTCGAAATCACGCCTGATCGTCATGTCATGGACGCCGAACTCGGCGGCGAGATCGCGAACGCGCAATACTGGCGCGTTGACGGCGCGCCGCAGGATTTCCGCCTGGCGGAGCGTGTCGCTCATGGCGAGCACGCCGGCGTCGAACATTTATATGTGCGGTTCCACATCCCGGTCGTCGCTTACGCCAGAATGCGCAACCTCACAAGCGCTGATTCGACGACTTTTTTGATTGATTTTAATTGCGCGACATAAAACTTTGGATTAAATTTGCTCGGTTTAGCAAGAAAAGGTACGCTTCCGTCCCCACTCTTTCCTGCTCACTTGACAGAGCGATGTTCACTCATGTTAAGTCTGGACACAAGCTGGACCCAAAAAGTCAAAATAATCAATCTATCGGAGGGAAACGCGCCATGAAGCATCATTTTCGGTCATCATCGATCCTGGTCGGCCTCGCCTTGCTGGTCGCCGGTGGCGGCACGGCGTTGGCAGCTGTGCCGAGCATCGCATTCGTGCCTAAGCTGGTCGGGATTCCGTATTTTTCAGCGATGAAGCAAGGCTTCGAGCAAGCCGGCAAGAAGTTCGGCGCCCACATTATTTATCAGGGACCGACCACGGCTTCAGTTTCGGCCCAAGCTGAAATAGTGCAGAGCCTGATCAACAAGCATGTTGCTGCGGTCGGTGTTTCCGCGAACAGCCCAACGGCGCTCGAGGCGCTGGCCAAGCAGGCGAAGAACCAAGGTATTTTGTTCTATTCGACGGATTCGCAGGTCGATGGTCCGGATGTGAGCCTGCGCGTGCAGCAGACCAGCAACAAGGCCTTGGCCTATACCGTGATCGATCAATTGGCGAAGGCGATCGGTGGGAAGGGCGACGTTGCGTTCGTCTCCGGCGGTCCAACCGCGACCAATCTGAACGAATGGATTAAGCTGATGAAGCAACGAATCGCCGCGAAATATCCTGGGATCAAGCTGGTCTCGATCCAGTACGCCGGGGAGGATATCAACAAGGCGACGCAGGTGACCGGGCAGTTGCTCTCGGCGTATCCCCATCTAAAGGGCGTGGTCGGGGTCAATTCAACGGCTGTGCCAGGCGCGGCGCAGGCGGTGTTGCGGGCCGGGCTTTCCGGCAAGGTGGCCGTGACTGGCATTACCGATCCGAATTCGATCCGCCCGTTCATCATGAACGGCACGGTCAAGAGCGTGGTGCTGTGGAACCCGATTGCGCTGGGATATCTGACGGCCTGGGGCGTCATGCGGGAGTTGGCGCATAAACCGTTCGCAACCGAGAACGCAGTGCCGGGCCTCAAGGGCAAAGTGCATTATGATGCCGCGACCCATACGCTGCTGTTGGGCAAGCCACTGGTTATCGACAAGGCTAATGTCAGCCTGAATTTCTGAGCCGTTCGCAGGATGGCGCTGGTCGAGCTGAAAGGGATCGTGAAGCGCTTCGGCGGCGTGGTCGCGCTCAATGGCGTGGATCTGACACTGGTGCCGGGCGAAACCCATGCGTTGCTTGGGGAGAACGGCGCTGGCAAATCGACCTTGATCCGGGTGATGACCGGCGCGATCGTGCCTGATGAGGGCAGCATCAAGGTAGGCGGGACGATCTGTAGGTTTACCCATCCGGCGCAGGCGAGCGCGGTGGGGATTGCGGCGGTCTATCAGGAGCCGATGATCTATCCGCATCTTTCGGTGCTCGAGAATATATTCGCGGGTGCCGAGATGACCGGACGGTTCGGCATCGTGCGGCGTGGCGCGATGGCTTCGGTTGTGCGGCCGCTGCTGGAACAGCTTGATCTGCCCGCGAGCCTGCTCGCGCGCCGGATGAGCAGCCTCAGCATCGGGTTTCAGCAGATGGTGTTAATCACCAAGGCGCTGATGTTGAATGCGCAGGTGATTATTTTCGATGAGCCGACCTCCATTTTATCTCAGGCGGAGACCGACCGGCTGTTCGTGATCATCGAGCGCTTGCGCCGCGATGGCCGCGCGATCGTGTATATCACACATCGGTTGGACGAAATCCGCAGGATCGCCAATCTGGTCACCGTGCTAACCGACGGGCGGGTGAGCGGTACCGCGCGGACCAGTGATCTGGATGAGGCAAAATTGCTGACGCTGATGGCAGGCAAGGCGAGCCGGGATTACGGCAAGCCGCTGCGTAACCGCGCCGCTCCTGCCCACGGTACGCCGGCGCTGCGGATTGCCGGGCTTACCCGGGCGGGCGTGTACGAGAATGTCGATTGGGAGGTCCCGGCGGGTCAGGTGACCGGAGTTTACGGACTGGTGGGATCGGGGCGCAGCGAGGTCGCGCTGGCGGCGTTCGGCGCGTTTCGGGCCGAGCGCGGCACGATCGCGCTGGAGGGCCGGTCGATCGCGCCGCGCGATCCAGCCGAGGCGATGATGCTCGGCATTGGGTACCTGCCGGAGGACCGGAAATTACAGGGCATTTTTGCGACAAAGCCGCTCGAGGCGAATTTGACGGCGGGCACCATCGGGCGGTTTCGCGCGCGCGGCGGGCGGCTCAATTTCGCCGGCTTGCGGGACGAGGCGCTGCGGCTGATCGGGCATTACCGGATCAAGGCGCGCGATGAGACAGTCGGCATAGGCACGCTTTCGGGCGGCAATCAACAAAAGGCGTTGTTCGCGCGCTGGGCGGGGCAGAGTTTGAAAGTGCTGATCCTGGACGAACCGACCCGCGGCATCGATATCGGCACCAAGGCGGAGATCCACGATTTCATCCGCGATCTGGCGGTCGGCGGCCTGGCGGTGGTGGTGATTTCATCGGACCTGCCGGAGGTTCTGGCGGTGAGCGACCGGATCATTGTGATGCGGCGCGGCGGTGTGGTCGGCGTTGCCGAGGGCGAGGCGATGAATGCCGAGGCGATTCTGGCCAGCGCGGTCGGCGCGGATGCGAGGGCAGCATGAGTGCGGCGGTGATGGGCGCGCCAAAGGTGCCGCGCTTGCGCCTGCCGCAGGGGCGCGAGGCGCTGCTGCTGATCACGCTGGCGGTGCTGGTCGCGGGTATCGGCATTTTTTCGCACGGCGCGTTCTGGAGCCGGATCAACCTCGATAATCTATTCGTATCCAGCGCCATCACGCTGATCCCGGCGATCGGCATGACGGTGGTGATCCTTACCGGTGGCATTGATGTTTCGACCGGCTCGATGCTGGGGCTGACCGCGGCGATCGGTGGGTCATGTTTCGCGGCGGGGTGGGGCCTGGCCGCAACGGTGCCGGTGTTTCTGCTCGCCGGCGCGGGCCTGGGGCTGGTGAATGCGATGCTGATCATCAAAGGGAAAATTCCGCCGGTGATCGCGACGCTGGGAACGCTCAGCATTTATCGGATGATCGTGTTCATCGTGCTGGGCAGCAACTGGATCACGCAGATCCCGCCGGTGCTGACCCGTGTTTTCGTGGTCGACCATGTGCTGTGGCTGCCGGTGGTGACGCTGATTGCGCTGGGGTTCGTGATCGCGGCGGCGCTGTTCCTTCGATATTTCCGCTGGGGGCGGCATGTTTATGCGCTAGGCAACAACGAAGAGGCGGCGCGGCTCGCTGGAATCCGGCCGGAGCGGATCAAGCTTGCGGCCTATGTGGTGCTCGGCCTGCTGACCGGGTTTGCGGCATTGCTCACACTGGGGCAGAGCCCGATGGTGCAGACCTCGACCGGCAGCGGGTTTGTCTTGCAGGTGATTGCGGCGGTTGTGCTGGGCGGCACCTCGCTGTCCGGCGGGCGGGGTACCATGGCGGGAACCCTGCTGGGCACGCTAGTGGTTCAGGTGGTCGATGACGGGATCGTGCTGCTGCACATTCAGCCGTTCTGGAACGGCGTGGCGCTGGGCATGATCATTCTCGCGGCGATCGGGCTCAGCTCCCGCCGTGATGCCGGAGGAATGTGAGCATGCACGCGTCGGGGTTCGACCGCACACGGCCGTTGCTGCTGGCGGCTATGGCGGTGCTGGCGCTGGGCGGTTTCGCCATCGGGCATCCGGATATTCTGAGCGGTGCGAATTTCGACAGCATGGCGGTGTTCGGCGTCGAGATCGGGATGATCGCGCTGGGGCAGACGCTGGTGATCAGTGGTGGCGATTCCGGGATCGATCTGTCGGTCGGCGCAATCGCCGGTCTGGCGCAGGTGGTGCTGGGGCGGCTGCTGCATGCTGACGTGGCATGGCCGCTCGCCGTGGCGCTGACGCTGGGTGCCGGGCTCGGGCTGGGTGCGATCAACGCGCTGGCGGTGACCTGGTTGCGGATTGCGCCGATCATTGCGACGCTGGCGACCTTGTTCGGATACGCCGGCCTCGCACTGGTACTGAGCGGCGGGACCAATATCGATCTGACACAGCAATCCTCATGGTTTCTGGCGCTGGGCCAGGGGCATGTGCTGGGGCTGCCGTTTCAGTTGATCGCACTGTATCTGCCGTTGCTCGCAATGTTCGCGTTTTTGCAGCACGGCACTGGCTATGGCCGGGCGCTGTATCTGGCCGGCACCAACGACCGGGCGGCGGCGCTGGCCGGGTTGCGGGTCGGCCGGCTGCGCGGTGCGGCCTATGTGCTGTGCGGATTGACCGCGACGATTGCTGGCATCGTCGGTGCTGCGCGGCTCGGCACGGCGCGGCCGGATGCGGGGATGAACGACAATCTGATCAGCATCGCCATCGTGGTGCTGGGCGGGACCGGGATTTTCGGCGGCACCGGGTCGGTGGTGGGCACGGCGCTGGCGACGGTGGTGATCGCGATCGTCGATTACGGGCTGAGCTATAATGATTTCAATCCGATCTATCAGGCGGGCGTGATCGGGGTTATTTTGATCGGGGTGATCCTGGTCGAAAATCCGGTGCTCGCCTGGCGGTCCCGGCGGTTTAAATGAGGAGAGGCGGCACATGAAGGGATTTGGCATCCACACCAGCCTGTGGGCGCATGATTGGACCGAGCAGGCCGCGCGGCTTGCGATTCCAGAGGCGGCGAAACATGGGCTCGCCTTTGTCGAGATCGCGCTGATCGAGCCACACCAGGCCGAAACCGCGGTGACACGGGCCTTGCTGGAGCAGCACGGGCTCGGTGCCTGCTGCTCGCTCGGTCTGCCCGAGGATGCGCGGCCGACCACAAACCCGGACAAGGCGCTGGAGTTCGTGACGCTCGCGCTGGAAAAGACCGCCGCGATTGGCGCCTCGCTGTTCACCGGCGTGACCTATGGCTCGATCGGCGAACGCACCGGTCAGCCGCCGACCGCGGTGGAGCTAGATGTGGTGGCCCAGTTTCTCGACAAGGCGGCGGCTGTCGCGCGCGGACATGGCATCGTTTTCGGGATCGAGGTGGTCAATCGCTACGAGTCGCATCTGTTCAACACCACGGAAGAGGCGGTCGCGCTGATCGAGCGGGTTGGCGCGCCAAATATCGTGCTGCATCTCGATACCTATCACATGAATATCGAGGCGACCGGGCAGGCCAACGCGATCCGCGCGGCAGGGGCACACCTTGCGTATATCCATCTGTCGGAGAGTCATCGTGGGGTGCCCGGTACCGGCACGATCGCGTGGGACGAGGTGTTCGCCGGCCTGGCGGGGCTGGGATTTACCGGCGGCATGGCGCTCGAAAGTTTCATCCATATGCCGCCGCGCCTTGCTACGGCGCTTGCGGTCTGGCGGCCGGTCGCGTCCAGCCGGGCGGCGATTATCAACGAGGGATTGCCGTTTCTACGCAACAAGGCGCGGCAGTACGGGTTGATCTGACCGGGCATTCCGTGCGGCTTTTGCGCGTTTGCTTGTTCCAGCAGCGTGCAGGCGCGGCGCCAACGGTACTCACCGTTGCGCTGGTCAGTGTGGACGCGGACATCCAGCTTGCCGACGTAGAACCGTGATACGTTGCGACCGCTCGCACGGGGCTGTTGCGGTCCTGGGCGGCCAGGGCACGAACCTTTCGCACGGTATAC
>JAQTXO010000478.1 GCA_028688765.1 Acidiphilium sp.
CGCCTGACGCGCCGCCTCGCGGATCTTGGCGAGATTCCGCCCCACCTTCATGATCACCGCCGCCCCGCCGCCGCCCAGCCGCGCCACCAGCTCATCCCCCGGCAGCGTCCCCGGCAGAACACTCAGCACGTCATCACCGTGGGCAATCGGCACTCCTGCGCGGGACCAGCACGCGCTCATCCCCGAAACACCCGGGATCACCTCGTGGCGATAAGCCGGCCCCAGCCGGTCGAACAAATACATCGCCGAACCATACAAAAACGGATCGCCCTCGCAGAGCAGCGCGACATCCGCACCGCCCTCCAGCGCCGCCGCAACCTCACGTGCAGATTTGTCATAAAAACAATCCATTGCCGCCCGATATTCATCGCTCACATGAGCAATCTCGGTGGTATACGGGTACTCGAACCGCAACTCCCGCACCCCCCGCGCCAGCAACCCCTCGGCAATCCCCCGCGCATGGCCCACCCGCCCGCTTTTGGCGAAATACGCAACGACCGGCGCCTCCCCGAGCACCCGCGCCGCCTTGCGCGTCAACAGGTCCGGATCGCCCGGCCCCATCCCCACGATCGACAGTTTCCCACGCTCGCTCATTCGCGTTCGGACGCGATCGCATTCACCGCCGCCGCCGCCATCGCGCTGCCGCCCCGCCGCCCGCGCACCACCGCATACGGGATCGCGGTCTGCGCCGCGAGCGCCGCCTTCGATTCCACCGCGCCGACGAACCCCACCGGCATCCCGATCACCGCCGCCGGGCGCGGTGCCCCCGCCGCGATCATCTCCAGCAGATGAAACAGCGCGGTCGGCGCATTGCCGATCGCCACCACCGCCCCCGCGAGCCGATCGCCCCATAATTCCAGCGCCGCCGCCGAGCGAGTCGTCCCGAGCCGCACAGCCAGCCCCGGCACCGTGGCCTCGCGCAGCGTGCACACCACCTCATTGCCCGCCGGCAGCCGCGCCCGGGTAATCCCGTGCGCGACCATCTCGGAATCGCACAAAACCGGTGCCCCCGCCCGCAACGCGTCCCGCGCGATCGCGACGAACCCTTCGGAAAACCCGATATCCCGCGCGATATCCACCATCCCGCTCGCATGAATGATCCGCACCGCCACCTGCGCCTCATCCGGCCCGAACGCCGCCAGATCAGCCTCGGCGCGGATCGTCGCAAACGAGCGCGCATAGATCGCCGCCCCGTCATGGATGTAGTCGAATCCGCTCATGCCGGTACTTTCATCGTCAGTTCAGCGCGCACCGCCGCCAGATCGAGGCCGCGCCGCACCGGCGTATCGCCCGCCCGCCCGTTCCGCACCAGATCATACCGTCCATCGCGCCCCACCAGCGTCACCTCCGCCGGTCCGGGATGCGCGCAGCCCTTGGCGCAGCCCGACACATGAACCCCACGCCCGGTATCGCCGAGCGCCAGCGCGTCCGCCCGCGTCGCCCGCCCCGCCGCCGCACAGAACGGCGCCCCAACACAGGCCTGCACCCCGAACCGCCAATCCGGCCCCGCCACGATCATCCCCTCAGCCGCAGCCGCATCAGCCAGACGCACCGCCGCCTCCTGCGTCACCCCGGCGATCACCACCGCCCGCCAGGGCGTGAACCGCAGCACCCCGTCGCCGAACGAGGCCGCCAGATCGGCCAGAAGCCGGAGCAAATTCGCATTCATCGCCCCGAACACCAGCCCGAGCCCGAACGCCCCGCGATCCGCCGTATAAGCCACAAACCCCAAGGGCGGCACCGTCGCCGCCCGCGCCATCCCCATCCGCTCAGGCCGCCGTCCCGCGCGCAGCGCCGGCACGCACGCCTCCAACCGCCGCCGCGCCACCGCGACCAGATCCCCCGCCGAACACACCTCGTCACCCACGACCCATCCGGTCGCCGCCCCCCCAATCGCAGACGCCCTGATCGCGATATCCGCACCGACCGACCCCAGCCCGATCACGCCCCCCGCATCGAACGACACCGAAAATTTTTCCGCCGGTCCTTCCAACCCGGTCATCCCCGCCACAACCGCCGCAATCTCCCCCGCCAGCGCCCCGGCCTCCGGTGCCGCCGCCGGATCGATCCCGAGCAACGGCGAGACCATCAACCCCGGCGTTCCCACCGGTTGATCGACCCCAAGCCCGCCCACGATCGCCGCAAACGACGCCGCCGAGCCCAAATCAAACCCGCGAAACTGCAAATTCCCCCGCTGGGTCAGATCGATCAGCCCATTGCCATGCGCCGCCGCCGCCGCCGCAACCTGCCGCGCGGCCCCGGCATCGATCCGCCCGAAGACCGGCCTTACCCGCACCAGCAGCCCATCCGCCGCCGGCATCGGCGCCGCCAGGCTCGGGCACCACCCCCGCCGCGTCACAGCACGCCCGCGAGCACAGCCGCGACATCGTTGCGGCGCGGATGCCACCAGCCGCGCCGCAACGCCTCGGCAAACCGCCCCGCAATCGCCGCCCGCGCCGCCGGATTCTCCGCCTTCAGAAACGCCGCGACCGCCGCATCCCCCAGAATCGCCCCGAATGCCAGATCGAACTGCGCATCGAACCGCTCGGGCATGGTCGCCGCAAACCCGTGCAACCCCTCGACCCCCCGCGCAATCTCCGAGGCCCCGCGATACCCGTGCCGCATCATCCCCGCGATCCAGCGCGGATTGGCCAGCCGCCCCCGCACCACCCGCGCGACCTCCTCGGCCACCAGCCGCGCGCGCGGCGTCTCCGGCTGCGAGGTATCCACATGATACAACGCTGTCTCCGCCCCCAGCAGCGCGGCGGCAGCGGCAAACCCGCCCTCATGCGCCGCATATTCCGAACTCTCCAGAATATCGGTTTCGGCATGATCCTGCTGATGCACGAACGCCCCCGCCGCCGCGACGCGCGCACCAAACCCCGCCGCATCCGCAACCCCGTCCAACCCGAGCCCGTAGGCGCTCGACGAGGCCGCCAGATACGCCCGGCCCAGATCGTCCCGCCCGTCCCAGCCGCCCCGCGTCAGCAAATCCCCGACCGCGACGCCGTAATCCCCCGGTGCCGCGCCGAACACCCGCGCCGTCGCCCGCCGCAGCGCCTCGCCTTCGAGCCCGCGCGCCGCCGCCGCCAGCGGGTTCCAGTCCCCCGCCTCGTCCCGCGCCGCC
>JAQTXO010000479.1 GCA_028688765.1 Acidiphilium sp.
TGGCACTGAAAGCACAGATCGCACTGGTGGACAAACTCAACAGTACTCCGGAGATGATCGGCATCAGCCACGATACCGATACTCCGGCGGACAGATAACATTCTTGCAGCGCGGTTACGCCAAGATGCAGGTACCGGAGCTTACAGCCGCCTTCAATAAGCGTTTCCGCCAGACTAAAACGCCGGGGCAAATCAAGTCGACCTTGACCAGATATGGCTTCACCTGCGGCCGCAAGGTCGGCAATCCGGTTGGCAAGTGTCTGATTTACACTCCGGAACAAGTAACGTGGTTGCGGGAAAATGTGGCTGGCCGGAGTCATGCCGAGATCGCTTCCGGATTGAATGTGCTCTTCAACGACAACAAGACAACGGAGCAAATCAAGTCTTTCATCGGCAATCATGGTCTCAATACGGGCCGAACCGGGTGCTTTGAAAAAGGATTCAAGCCCTGGAATACCGGTACCAAAGGGGTAATGAAGCCGAATTCGGGAAATTTCAAATCCGGCAGCATACCGCCAAACAGGAAACCGCTCTGGGACGAGCGTATCTGTTCCAAAGACGGCTTCATCCTGATGAAGGTTCCCGAGCGGGATCCGCACACCGGCTTCCCGACTCGTTACAAACACAAGCACGTATGGATCTGGGAGCAGGCGAACGGCCCGGTACCGGAGGGAATGGCCGTGTCATTCATCGACTCGAATAAGCTCCACTGCGACCTTGACAACCTGATGCTGATCACACGTTCAGAGCTTCTGTCACTGAACCTGCTCAACTACAAAGATATGCCTGATGAGCTGAAGCCTTCGGTCCTGGCTCTGGCGAAACTGCAAGCCAAGGCCGGTTTCAGAACCACGGGCCGAGTTCCCGGCGCCGGCCGGAGAAAAAAGGAGAACCATGCATGCCTCGCATGAAAGAGCACCCGAAATACAACGTCCTCAGCTGCCGCGTCAACGACGACACCCGCAAATGTATCAGCCATGCCCTGGGTGGCCGTAGCGTGCAGCAATTCGTTCACGCCGCGATCGAAGAAAAGCTCGCTAAAAATAGCCAGGCGCTTATCGTCAGGGCGCTCCGGTCCACTCGATGAACTGCCTGACTCCGCAACTGACCGTCCTGGGATTTCCGGCCCGCACGGGTGCCTACATCCCGAAAACCGTCCAGGCGCAGCAGTATCTGATCGAGTGGCGCAACGCCGGCAGCGATAGCCCGGATTTCTGGCTGCGCGGGATCATCTGCGAGGCATTCAAGCGCATGATCACCCGCCGGATGCAGGATGCTCCCGCCGCCGATGTCATTGACAGCGTGGCGGCTGACTGGATCGATATCGTCGGCGAAGGGATGACCGAAGAGCAGGATCGGGAGCGGATCATTGCAGGATTCAAGCTGATTTTCAGGGAATGCAAGCGCTGGCCGCAACCGGCCGAGCTGCTGAAACGGCTGCCGCGGCGCATCGTGAAACCGCAGGCCGGGACGGTAAATGTGGAGGCGGCAGACGAAGGATCGCAGGCGCGATCGGCCGAGGCAATTGACGCGATACTGGAGAGCCTGGCATGACCAGAACTAACACCTACACCAAACAGAACAAGCGCCCCGCGCTCCCGATTAGCGCCGCGCAGCGCACCGTCATTATGTTGATCTGCGCTCAGTTCAGCATCACGAAAGGCGAACGGGCCGAACTGCTGCTTGCGCGTTACGGCAAAAGTTCGACCTCCGATCTCACCTCCGACCAGGCCGGGCACTTCATCGCGGAGTTTGAAAAGAAGGGTTTCGTGTTGAAGCCGAAGAAAGGCACAGCTTCCGCCCTCCCGCCGCGTGGCAAGGTCCGCCGTCCGATCTCCCGCACCGGCGGCAATGTTGTTGCCCTGGTTAGCCAGGATGAGCGGGACAAGATCGCCGCCGTGGCCGGTTTGATCGAGTGGCGAGAGGTGAATGGCCTGGCGCTCTTCCTGGAGAAACGCATGGGGATCCGCGAGGGGAAGGTGCGAACATCCGGAGAGGCATACACCGCTATCGAGGGTCTGAAAAAGATGTTCGAGAACGGCATGAAGGCCAAGCACGGTAAGGACTGGTGGCAGATGAGCTTCGCGAGCGAGGCGGTGCGGGAGTACATCGAGATCCACTGTCCGGAGGAATGGCGATAATATGCCGCTCACCAGCGAGGAAAAACTGAAAGGGATGCTCGCCGCCGCCGGATTACCGGCGCGCGGCAGTTACCGTTTCGGCGAGGTCTGCATCATCCTCGGCATTGGCCGCTCCACGTTCTGGAGGCTGGTAAACCGCTTCGAGAAAGATGAAGCGGGCCGAATCGTGCATCCGGACTGTCTCGACTCGATCATGCTCCGCTCGCAGCGCCGGGTAACTTACAGCGAGCTGGTGGCCTTCCTCACCAGGAACAACAGCTACACCCGACAGAATGCAGTGGATCCGAAACAGATGGGATTTTGTTTTGAGGAGGAGGCCGCATGAACCGACATCGCCGTGGGGAATTGATTACAGATCCACAGAAAGCCGTTGAAGAGATCCAGACCGGTCACGCGCTGATGCATAACACATGTGTCCTGTCCGCCCCCCAGCTGCGCACATGGCCGGTGGGTAAACTGATCTCGGCCGTGCAGTACAAGCAGCTTTATAGCGTAGTGTCGTTGAACGCATGATCATCGACGGTAAAAACTACATCGAGAAATCGACCGACGAACTGCCATTCGGCAACGCCTGCAACCACTGTCATGTACGGGATTTGATGGAGTGCTACACGCGGACTGATTTCAGTTGTCATTCAGATTCCCGCCCAGATGGGCAGGACGTAGTTTTTGTTCTAGCGGGATTGACATCCCCCTTCGAAAAGAGTAAACAGGGGCGAATCACCCCCTAACCCCCAAACTTTCTCGCATCCCCCCCACATGCCGTCCCAAACAGACCCAAACGAACGCGCCCCCCGGCGCGTTTTTCGTTATGTTCCCATCCATTGCAGCACCCAACCGAGATACCACCCGCGAGAGCAGCAACCGCGTAAGTCAGCGCCCCGATAGCCAGAGAATCGGGGCGCTGCAGGGAGTTTCAGCATGATAACCGCCGCTCAGTTCCACACGCTCTTCCCAAACAACAAACAGCCCGACAT
>JAQTXO010000480.1 GCA_028688765.1 Acidiphilium sp.
GTCGCGTTTCGTGCCGGGGGTGATCGGGCCGGGTGGGGTTGTTGCGAGGGCGGCGAGACGGGAGGCGAGGGCATTGCGGTGCGCGGGATCGAGGGCGAGGGAGTGACGGATCGCTTCGAGCGCCCGGGCGGTCGCGTTGTGGAGGATCGGTGCCGGGAGGGTGATGCGGGCGGGGCTGGACGTGCCGGTCTGGCCCGCGTTGTTGGTGGCGATCAGCCGGGCTTCGACCGCCATGCCGGCATAGGGGCTTTCCAGCAGGTCGAGCAGGGCTTCGCCGTGGGTGGGCGAGGGGTGGGGCACGGCGGCGTGGTCGGGGCGGGGTGCGGGTTTTTGGGCGGGGGGGGTGCTGGCGGGCGGGAGGCTGGCGGGCTGGAAGGCGAGGTCGAGCCCGGTCAGGCCGTAGGGGCTCGCGACGTTCCAGGTGAAGTCGATCCGTTTGCCGTCGGGGTCGCGATAGGGCGGGATGGTGAAGCCGATCGTGGGCGGGACGGGGGCTGCGACGATCAGGCGGTAGCGCGCGATGCGGTGCCAGAACGGGCCGATCGTGATGGTGGTGGGCGCGGTGAGCGGCACGGTGGCGCGGTAGCTGCCGTTCGCGATCGTGGCGAAGCGGATGCCGTGAGGGCCGGCGGTGGCGGCGGGGGGCGATGATCCGCCGCCGGTCAGGATCAGTGCGAGTGAGGAGCCGGTCAGGACGGTGATCGGGTGGGCGGAGGGTTTGATCAGGATCGGGGCTTCGCCGGTCCAGCGTGGCGGGGTGATCCAGGCCTGGACCGCGATGCCGCTGCCGGGGAGCAGGCGCGGCAGGTCGAAGCTGCGGGCGAGGCGCGGGCCGGCCTGATGGCCCGCCGCGATCCAGGCCGCGATCAGGGCGAGCAGCAGCAGGGCGCGCAGGGCGAACGGGTCGTGAGCGGCGAGATCGGGCGCGGGACGACCGATTCGCGCGGTGCGCAATGCAGCATCGGTGCGGGCGCGATGGGACTGCCAGAGCGTGGTGGTGAGCGGGTCGGTGAGCGAGTCTGTGAGGAAGGCGGAGCCTGCGAGGGCGCGGCGGTCTTCGAACGCGGTGATCGGGCGGTGGGAAAGGCGGGAATCGTGTTCGATCCGCCGGTCGATCGCGGCGGGCAGGGGTGGGGCGTAGTGGCGGCGGGCGTGGAGGATGGCGGCGATCAGGGCGAGGAGGCCGATCAGGTCGGCGCGCCAGCCGCCGAGGCCGAGCAGGGTGGCGATCAGGAACAGGACGATCACCCCGAGCGGGGCGAGGGATGCGACGGCGAGCGCCTCGATGGTGAGGACGAGATGCGCCCGCCGGCGGAGGCGGGCGAGGTGCGTGGCGATGGGATCGGGGTCAGGCGTGGGGGATGATCTCGTCATGCCAGAGGTGATCGATCGGTTGGCGCATTCTGATCAGATGGGGCTGCCCGCGATCGATCAAGATCTGGGCGGCGCGGGGGCGGGCATTGTAGGTGCTGCTCATCACCGCGCCGTAGGCACCCGCATCGAGGATTGCGACCAGCGCGCCGGGTTTGAGGGCGGGCAGATCGTACTGACCGAACCGGTCGCTGCTCTCGCAGACCGGGCCGACGATTTCGGTGGGGCGCGGCGGGGATGCGGCATCGATCGCGCCGACCGGGACGATGCCGTGATTGGCGTCGTAGAGGGCGGGGCGGATCAGATCGTTCATGCCGGCATCGAGGATGGTGAAGTCGGCGGCTTCGGTGGCTTTGGTCAGGGTGACCCGCGCGAGCAGGATGCCCCCCGGGGCGACCAGCCAGCGGCCCGGTTCGACGGTGAGGTCGAGTGCGCGGTCGCCGATCAGGCGCTTGACCATGGCGGCATAGGCGGCGAGCGGGAAGGCGATGCCGTCATCATACGGGATGCCGAAGCCGCCGCCGAGATCGAAGCCGGTGATCGTGGCACCTTCCGCCGTGAGGCTGTCGATCAGGTCGAGGATGCGGCGATAGGCGGCTTCGAACGGGGCGGGGCTGAAGATCTGGCTGCCGATATGGGTCGAAAATCCGATGGCGCGGATGCCGGGCAGGCGGGCGGCGTGGCGGTAGAGTGCGGCGGCCTGATGGAGGGGGATGCCGAATTTGTCGGTGGCGCGGCCGGTGCTGATTTTATCGTGGCCGCCCGCCGCGATGTCGGGGTTCACCCGTAGCGCGACCGGGGCGATGCGGTTGGCGGCGGTTGCGATGGCCGAGATCATGGCCAGTTCCTCGGCACTTTCGACGTTGAACTGGCCGATGCCGGCGGCGAGGGCGGCGGCGATTTCGTCCTCGCGCTTGCCGACACCGGAGTAGACCATCGCAGCCGGGGCGATGCCGGCGGCGGCGGCGCGGGCGAATTCACCGGCGCTGGTCACGTCGGCGCCCGCACCGACCCCGTTTCCGGCTCCGCTTTGGCCCCCGCCCTGGCGCAGCAGGTTCAGGATGGCGAGGTGGTCGTTTGCCTTGACGGCGAAGCGGATCGCGGGGGCGAGGCCGATATTCGCGAAAGTGGTTTGCAGCAAAGTCAATCGATTGCGGATTGTTGCTGCGCTGTAGATCCAGCTTGGGGTGCCATGTTCGGCGGCGATCGCGGCGAGCGGGACATCATCGAAGGTGAGGCCGTCCTGGGCGTGCCAGCGCAGGGCGGGGCGCGCCGCGATCAGCCGGTGCCAGGGTTGGTCGCGCAGCAGCGTGGCGGAGGAAAGGGCGGCGTGATGGTTCATTGCGACGGATATTGGTGCGGGTAGGTGATGGCGCTTGCCGGGCCGGGCGGCGAGGGAGCACCGGCGCGGCCGCAGGCGGCGAGGGCGGCGCAGGCGAGGATCAGGATGAGGTATTTCATGACAGGGCCTTCTGCCACGCGGCGGCGGCGCGGGCGACGTTGTCCGGCGCGGTGCCGCCGATGGCTGTGCGCGCGGCGACCGAGGCCTCGACCGTGATGACGCCGAACACCGCTTCGGTGATCCGGGGTTCGGCCTCCTGCATGGCGGCGAGGGGCAGGGAGGCGAGGTCGGTGCCGCGCGCCTCGGCCATGGCGACGATGCGGCCGGTGACGTGGTGGGCGGTGCGGAACGGCAGGCCGAGGTCGCGGACCAGATAATCGGCGAGGTCGGTCGCGGTGGCGA
>JAQTXO010000481.1 GCA_028688765.1 Acidiphilium sp.
CTGGAATCGGCGGATGAGCAGGATGAGGCGCGGGCGATCGCGCTGGCGTTGCGCGATGCGCTGGAGGAGCCGGGGCGGGATGCGGCGCTGGTGACGCCGGATCGGGGGTTGGCGCAGCGGGTTTCGGCGGAATTGCTGCGGCTGGGGATCAGGGCCGAGGATAGCGCGGGGGAGTTGCTGGCGGAGACGCCGCCTGCCGTGCTGCTGCGGCTGCTCGCGGCGGCGCAGGATCAGGATTATGCGGCGGTGGGGTTGCTGGGGTTGTTGAAGCATCCGCTGGTGTTTGCCGGGCGGAGCCGGGGTGAGTGCCGGCGGCTGGCGCGGCAGCTGGATTTATGTTTGCGCGAGGTTGCGCCGGGGGCGGGGTTTGCGGCGCTGCTGTTTGCGACGGATCAGGAGACGTGCCGTGAGAAATATACAGAAATCAATGGGTTCATGCAGTCGGTTCAGGGATTGCTTGAGCCGCTGATCGGGGCGTGCACGGCGATTGTGATGGAGCCTGCGGGGGTGATCGGGGCGTTGATCGAGGCGGCGGCGGCGATCACGCGGGGGGCGGATGGGCGCTCGGTGCTGTGGGACGAGGAGGCCGGGGCGGCGCTTTCGGAGCATCTCGCGGTGCAGATGGCGGCGCTGGAGGGGTTGCCGCCAGTCGATCCACGGGAGTTGGTGGCGTTGCTCGATGCGGTGCTGGGGAGCGCGCGGTTGCGCCGTCCGCGGGCGCGGGATGCCAATCCACGGATTGCGATCTGGGGGATCATGGAGGCGCGGTTGCAGCGGGTGGATACGCTGGTGCTGGGCGGGATGGTCGAGGGGGTGTTTCCGGCAGAGCCCGATCCGGGGCCGTGGCTGTCGCGGCCGATGCGGCTGGCGGCGCAATTGCCCGACGATGCCACGCTGATCGGCGAGGCGGCGCATGATGTGACGAGCTTGATGGCGAGTTGCGGGAGGGTGGTGCTGTCGGCTCCGAAGCGGCGGGGACGAGCGCCGGCGGTGCCGTCGCGGTTTCTGGCAAGGCTGGATCTGGTGTTGCTGGGGGCGGGGCTGGCGCTGCCGCTGCATCCGGCGGGGAGTTGGGCGGGGCAGCTCGATCAGCCGGGGACGCGGGTGGTGCGGGAAAAGCCCGCACCGCGACCACCGGTGGCGGCAAGGCCGGTTGTTTACTCGATTTCGGAGATTACCACGCTGCTGGCCGATCCTTATGCGATCCATGCGCGGCGGATCATGCGGTTGCGCCCGGTGGATCCGCTGGAGGCGGAGACCGATGCGGCGCTGTTCGGGACCATCGTGCATGACGGGCTGGCCGCAGTTTCGGTGCGGGCGGATTGGGCGCTGGCGGGGGATGCGGCGGAGCGGTTGCGGGCGGCGTTCGAGTACGAGTTGGGCAGACGGCGGATGCGGCGGGCGCTGGCGGCGTTCTGGCGGGTGCGGCTGGCTCGGATCGCGACGTGGATCGTGGCGATCGAGCGGGAGCGGATCGGCGAGATGGGGGTGGCCGATGCGATCGCGGTGGAATTGTCGGGGGTGTGGGAGGTCGATGGGTTTACCGTGAAGGGGCGGGTCGATCGGATCGAGCGGCGGGGGGATGGGGTCGGGATTATCGATTTCAAGACCGGGACGCCGCCGAAGGATGACGCGGTGGAGGACGGGAGCGCGCCGCAATTGCCGCTGGAGGCGGTGATCGCGGAGGCGGGCGGGTTTGCCGGGTTCGATGGGCGGGTGGAGGAACTCGCGTATTGGAAGCTATCGGGCGGGGCGACCGAGGGCGAGACGCGGGCGCTGCTGAAGGGGGATGCCGTGCGGGTGCGGGCGGTGATCGAGACCGCGCGGACGGCGGTTCCGGCGTTGCTCGCACATTATGCCGATCCGGCGACGCCGTTTTTCAGCCGGCCGAGCCCGGCGCGGAGGACGTATGACGATCCGTTCGCCGGGGTGTCGCGCCGGGCGGAGTGGGAGGATAGCGCGTGAGCGGGGCGGTGCTGGTGGCGGAGGCGGCGCAGATTGCGGCCTCGAACCCGGCGGTTTCGGCGTTCGTGGGGGCCTCGGCGGGGTCGGGCAAGACCAAGCTGCTGACCGACCGGCTGTTGCGGCTGATGCTGGCGGGGGCGCCGCCCTCGCGGATTTTGTGCCTGACGTTCACGCGGGCGGCGGCGGCGGAAATGGCGATCCGGTTGCGCGACCGGCTCGGACGGTGGGCGATTGCATCTGATTCGGCGCTGGATGCGGAGTTGCGGGCGCTGGATGCGGTGCCGGATGGGGCCATGCGGGCGCGGGCGCGGGGGTTGTTCGGGGTGGTGCTGGATCTGCCGGGGGGGATGAGGATCGATACGATCCATGCGTTCTGCCAGTCGCTGTTGCGGCGGTTTCCGCTGGAGGCGGGGATTTCGCCGCATTTTCGGGTGGCGGATGAGGCCGAGGCGGCGGTGCGGCGGCGGACGGCGCGCGAGGAGGTGCTGGGCGGGCGGGTGGATGAGCCGTTCGAGGCGCTGGAGTTGCTGGCGGGCGAGGTGTCCGAAGTGCAGTTCGGCGCGCTGATGGATCGGCTGCTGGGGGATGGCCAGGCGCATCTGGCGCGGCTGCTGGATCGGCATGGCGGGGCGGGCGCGATCATGGCGCTGCAACGGGCGGCGCTGGGGGCACCGGATGCGAGCATCGCGCAGTTATGGGACGAGGCGGTGCGGCCCGATGAGGCGGCGTTGCTTGCGTGCCTTCGGCGGATTTCGGAGGAGAGTTCGCCTGCGGCGCGCAACAAGGCGGTGCTGCTGCTGGACTGGCTCGGGTGCGACGCTGGCGATCGGCTGGCGGGGTGGGATTCGTGGGTTGGCGGGTTTCTGACCGGGACGGGCGAGCCGCGCAAGGCATCGGGGCTGATCAGCAAGGCGCTGGCGGCGGCGGCACCGGAACTGGCGGATGTGTTGGCGGCGGAGCAGGCGCGTATCCTGCGGTGCCTCGACCGGTTCGCCGCGCGGGAGGTTGCCGCGCTGTCGGCGGCGATGGCGGAGGTGCTGGTGCCGATTCACGCGGTGGCGGCGCAGGGCAAGGAGCGGGAGTCGCGGTTCGATTACGGCGATCTGATCGCGCGGGCGGCGCGGCTGCTGTTCGATCCGGGGGCG
>JAQTXO010000482.1 GCA_028688765.1 Acidiphilium sp.
ATTTCGCGCGGGCGGGCACGATCGAATGCCACCAGCCGCCATAGATCCGTTCAAAGGGGATATCGGCGAGCATGGCCCCGATACGCTCGATCGCGCGCGGATCCAGCGGCAGATAATTCGGGAAGCTGCGCAGAAAACTGACCTGACGCGGGTCGGCGGCGACGCTGATGACGTCCGCGGTGAGCAACGCGCCGCGCCCGTCAGCCGCCTCGCCCCAATGCAGGACTGCGGCTCCTTCGAAATGGCCGCCGACATTTATCAGCGTCACGCCACCCGGGAGCGCGAATTTATCGCCCGACCAGAACCGGATCGCGGGGTCGGGGCGCATCACATACGCCCGATCCGCGTCATGGATATAGACCGGTGCGTCGAATGCATGGGCCCACTCGATCATCGCACCTTGGAAATGCGGATGCGAAATGGCGATCGCCGCGACACCGCCGAGCGCGGCAATGATTTCGTGCGTCGCGGCGTCGAACAGGCTGTTGCAATCCCAGAGAACATTTCCGGCGCTGGTTCGGAGCAGGAGCGGACGTTGACCGATCGCGAAATGCGGCGCGGTGCCGATGCCGAGCAGGCCAGGTTCGACCGCAGCAAAGCCATTGCGGTGCCCTTGGCCAAGCCCTGCCATCGAAGTCCAGCGCTGCCCGGAGGCCGGGACGTACTGCCGCTCATCGAGGCAGATCGGGCACCCGGAGGGTGGTGTCTCGGTCGGCCCTTGCTGGACGCCGCAGGTAACGCAGATGAACGGAGTCGGCATCCATCGATGTCCTTTCCATCGTGACCGGCTTGCCGGAGCGATCGCAAATCGGACGGATTAATCCCAGATTTGTCGTCTCGTTGGCTGGTCTTCAGCCACATCGAGCATGGAGATGAGTTATTCGAAACACCAGGATGTCGATGGTCGCAGCGTTTCCCGCGGCACTCGGTATTGGGCTTCGGCCGGTTGTGCTGGCCGGTCGGCGTCTCGCCGGTCATCATTCGACCCGGGGGCAAAAAGAACAGGCCGGCAAGACCGAGTATTGGCGCGGCCTCGTCTGAGCCGAGGATGTCCGGGCATAAGAGGCCGAGCTTTTTACGGTCCTACTAAATGTGCCTATTATACCTTCACCGACAAGCGGCCACCGCCCGGCGCGCCATGACGCCGACCAGATGAGCGCGGTAGGTCGCGCTGGCGTGGATGTCGGCATTCATGGTGGATTCGTCGGTCGAGACGTCTTTCAGAGCCTCCGGGGTGAAGGATTTCGCCAAGGCATCTTCCATCGCTTCATGGCGGAAGACACCGTTGTTGCCGGCACCGGTGACAGCGACGCGCGGGCCGTGCGCAGTTTTAGCAACAAAAACGCCGACCATGGCGTAGCGCGATGCGGGATTAGGAAATTTTTCGTAGGCGGCGGCTTGCGGGATTGGGAAGGCGACTTCGGTGATGAGCTCGTCGGGTTCGAGGGCGGTGGTGAACATGCCCTGGAAATAGTCGGCGGCGGGGATGCTGCGTTTGGTCGTTTTGATGGTCGCCCCCAAGGCGAGTGCGGCGGCAGGGTAGCACGCGGAAGGGTCGTTATTGGCAAGCGAGCCGCCGATCGTGCCGCGGTAGCGAACCTGCCGGTCACCGATCATGCCCGCGAGGTGAGCGAGGGCTGGGATGGTTTTGGCGACCTCCGGGGAATTGGCGACCTCGCGATGGGTCGTCATGGCCTTGATCACGATGGTGTCGCCCTCACGACGAATACCGGTGAGGCCGAGAGCGGCCAGGTCGATGACGGTGGAGGGTTTGGCGAGGCGTTGCTTGAGGACGGGAATGAACGTCATACCGCCAGCGAGGGGCTTGGCTTCGGCATCGCTGCCAAGGGTTTTCACCGCGTCATCGAGGCTGGTGGCTTTGTGATAGGTGAACTCGTACATTTCAGGTCTCCGTAAGGAATGACGGGGCAGATTATTCGGCGGCCATGCGGGCCGGGGCGGTGTGGATGATCGACCAGATTTTCTGGGCGGTGGCCGGCATGTCCACATGAGTGACACCGTAGTCCCGCAAGGCGTCGACCACCGCGTTGATGACGGCCGGCGGGCTGCCGATCGCGCCGACCTCTCCCACCCCTTTGGCTCCGAGCGGGTTGTGGGTGCACATGGTGGATTCGGTCCCGACGTGGAAGTTCACCACATTGTCGGCGCGCGGCATGGTGTAGTCCATCAGCGAGCCGGACAGGAGCTGGCCGGACTCGTCGTAGATGGCGTGTTCAAGCAATGCCTGCCCGATGCCCTGGGTAACCCCGCCATGAACCTGACCGTGGACGATCATCGGGTTGATGACGCGCCCGATATCATCGACCGCCGTGAAGTTCACGATGTGAAGCACGCCGGTTTCCGGATCGATCTCGACCTCGCAAATGTGGCAGCCGCCGGGGAAGGTAAAGTTTTTCGGGTCGTAGAAGGCGGTTTCGTCGAGGCCGGGCTCGATCTCCTCGATCGGGTAGTTATGGGGAACGTAAGCGGTGATCGCCACCTCCGCGAAGGCTTTCGATTTATCGGTGCCGGCGACGGTGAATTTACCGTCCTTGAACTCGATGTCGTCCGGTGATGCTTCCATAAGATGAGCGGCGATTTTTTTGCCTTTGGCGATGATCTTGTCCATCGCCTTGACCATGGCGGAACCGCCAACCGCGAGCGAGCGGCTGCCGTAGGTGCCCATGCCGAAGGGTATCTTGGAGGTATCGCCGTGGACCACTTCGACGGATTCAAACGGAATGCCGAGTTGGTCCGCCACCAGCTGGGCAAACGTGGTTTCGTGGCCCTGGCCGTGGCTGTGAGTCCCGGTGAACACCGTGACCGAGCCGGTTGGGTGGACCCGGATATTGGCGACTTCGTAAAGCCCGGCACGGGCACCGAGCGCACCCGCGACCGCGGAGGGGGCGATGCCGCAGGCTTCGAGATAGGTCGACATGCCGATGCCGCGGAGTTTGCCGCGTTTGGCGGCCTCTGCGCGGCGCGTTTCGAAACCGGGCCAGTCGGCCAGTTCCATGCAGCGCGCGAGCGTCGCTTCATGGTTGCCGCTGTCGTACATCAGGGCAACCGGGGTCTGATAGGGGTAGGCATCGACCGGAATGAAGTTGCGG
>JAQTXO010000483.1 GCA_028688765.1 Acidiphilium sp.
AACCGGATCGATTTGCCCCAAAAATGGAGGATAATGACCATAAAGCGGACTGGATAACTCGTTTCGGTCGATAGTCTTGAAACCGAGATCAACTGCTGCGTCTCCAGACGGAGGCGAGGTTCGGCAGGATGTAATGGGCGTGGCGTCCGAGGCTGGCGGCGAGTTGGTACCAGAGGGCGCGCAGGGTTTCCGGGCGGTCGTAATGGCCGATCGGGTGGGTGTTCATGTAATCCATGTAGCCTTGCCATGACCGGAAACTCTCATGGTGGAAGAAGCGTGAGACGCGGTCGAAGTCCGGCAGGGCGGATGCGAGTTTGCCTGGTGTCCAGAATTGGTTGTTGTGCTGGCGGTCTGCGCGGCGGCAGGCTTTCGCATAGAGGTCGCGCATGCGGAGCGGCATCAGGTGGCAGAATGGCAGTGCGGTATCGTGAAAGACGATCGGCAGGGCGCCGTTCGGCGTGCTGATCAGCAGGAGATCGGTGGTGGTGCGCGACAGGTCGTGGATGGTGCGCTGGTCGGTATCGACGTGTTCGATGACTTCGAGGCAGCAGGCGATGTCGGTTTCGCGATCGGCGACCGGGAGTTGGCCGAGAGGGCCGACCCGCCAGTCGATCCGGTCTTCGACGCCGAGGATCGAGGCGATGGCA
Source organism: Acidiphilium sp. (assembly GCA_028688765.1). Lineage (GTDB taxonomy): Bacteria > Pseudomonadota > Alphaproteobacteria > Acetobacterales > Acetobacteraceae > Acidiphilium > Acidiphilium acidophilum. The sequence continues at coordinate 648 of JAQTXO010000483.1, forward strand.
CGGGCGGCTTCGACGCGGCGGGCGTCGATATCGAGGGCGATGATCCGGGCCGGGGTTTCGAGGGCAAAGGCGAAGGCGAGCCAGCCATAGCCGGTGCCGATATCGGCGATCGTGGTTGATGCGGTGGGTGTGTGCCATGCGCGGAGGGGGCGGACGTAACCCAGCGTGTAGGAGTCGAGCAGGTGGCGGAGATTCCAGGTGCGGTAATGGCTGGCGCGGAAATGGGGGACCGATTTGATCTCGCGTTCCATTGCCGGATCGAGCACGAAGGCGGTGGCATCTGGCGTGGTCAGCATCCGGGGAGATCCGTGGTGCGGGTGAAGTGGAGTTTAGTTAATTTTTAAGTTAATTTCCAGTTACAATCCTGACAAGCACGCAGAGGTTGTTCTTGCGAGTTTGATTGAAGATGTTCAGGCATAGACATCCCAACCGGCATGAACCAAGATCAAAAAAAGTTTTTTGCTTCTTTTTTACAAAAAAGAAGCGCTTTCCAGACTTGGATGAGAGCGGTTTCGTTACTTGACCAGGGCGGCGAGGAGGGAGTCGAGGCGTTTGCGGCCTTCGGGTGTGGCGGTCAGGTGGGTGGGGGTGAGGGTGAGGTAGCCCGCCTGTTCGGCGCGGGTGAGGGTTTCGGGGTCGAGGAGGGTTTCGATCGGGGTTTGGGTGCGGGCGGCGAAGGTGGCGCGGTTGATGCCTTCGGTGAGGCGCAGGCCCATCAGGAGGGCTTCGAGGGCGCGGTCGGGCGCGGGGATTTCGGTTTGTTCGACGGTGCCGTGGCCGTGGGTTTCGACGCGGCTGGCCCATTCCTCGGGGGCGCGGTGGCGGCGGGTGGCGAGGATTGCCTCGCCGAGGCTGATGCGTCCGTGCGCGCCGGGGCCGATGCCGGCGTAGTCCTGGTAGCGCCAGTAGGCGAGGTTGTGGCGGGATTGCTGGCCGGGTTTGGCGTAGTTCGAGATTTCGTAGGCGGCGAGGCCGAACTTTGCCGCGATGTCGGCGGTGGTGTCGTAGAGGGCGGCGGCGGACTCGTCGTCGGGGAGGGTGAATTCGGCGCGGGCGTGGCGGGTGGCGAACTGGGTGCCGGGTTCGATGGTGAGCTGGTAGAGCGAGAGGGGGTCGAGGCCGACGGCGAGGGCGCGGCCGAGTTCGGATTGCCAGGCGGCGAGGGATTGGCCGGGGCGGGCGTAGATCAGGTCGAAGCTGGCGCGGGGGAAGATGGCGCGGCCGAGTTCGACCGCTGCGAGGGCTTCGGCACCGGTGTGGTTGCGGCCGAGGAAGCGGAGGGCGGCGTCGTCGAGGCTTTGCACCCCGATCGAGACGCGGTTGACCCCGGCGGCGCGGTAGGCGCGGAAGCGGGTCGCCTCGATGCTGGTGGGGTTGGCTTCGATGGTGATTTCGAGGTCCGGCGCGGGGGTGAAGAGGGTGGTGGCGTCGGCGATCAGGAGGGCGACGGTTTCGGGGTCCATCAGGCTGGGGGTGCCGCCGCCGAAGAAGATCGAGCCGAGGCGGCGGCGGGTGGGGGTGTTGAGGCGGGCGGCTTCGAAGGCGAGTTCGGCGCGGAGCGCGGTGCGGAAGCGGGATTGGGGGATGGTGTCGCGGACATGGGAGTTGAAGTCGCAATAGGGGCATTTGGCGAGGCAGAACGGCCAGTGGATGTAGAGGGCGAGGGGTGGCGGGGCGGGGATCAGGGCGCGGTTGTGTCGGAAAACCGGGGTGGGGGCAAAGGGGCGGCTTGCTTTGTCGGCGCGCGTTTCATAAGCCGGGGTCATGGATATCATGGACCTGCCCATTCCGTTCCTCGACCTGAAGGCGCAGCAGGCGCGGCTGGGGCCGGCGTTGCGGTCGCGGATCGATGCGGTGCTGGCGCATGGGCAGTTCATTCTGGGGCCGGAAGTGGCGGAGCTGGAGGGCAGGCTCGCCGCATTTTGCGGTGCGGCGCATTGCGTGAGCGTGAGTTCCGGGACCGATGCGTTGCAGGTCGCGATGATGGCGGAGGGGATCGGGCCGGGGGATGCGGTGTTTCTGCCCGCGTTCACCTATACCGCGACCGCCGAGGTGCCGTTGCTGCTGGGGGCGACGCCGGTGTTCGTGGATATCGATCCGGCGACGTTTCAGATCGATCCGGTTCATTTGCGGGTGCGGATCGGCGATGCGGTGACGCGGGGGCTGCGGCCGCGCGCGATTATCGGGGTGGATTTGTTCGGGCAGCCGGCGCCGTGGCCGGAATTGCGGGCGATTGCCGCGAAAGAGGGGCTGTTCACGCTCGATGATTGCGCCCAGGCGTTCGGGGCGGCGCTGGATGGGGCGCGGCTGGGACGTGGGGCGGATGCGACGGCGGTGAGTTTTTTCCCGTCCAAGCCGCTCGGGGCTTATGGCGATGGCGGGGCGTTGTTCACCGAGAGTGCCGAGCGGGCGGCATTGTACCGGAGTTTGCGGACCCATGGCGAGGGGACGACGCGCTACG
>JAQTXO010000484.1 GCA_028688765.1 Acidiphilium sp.
GACCGGATGGCCGATCACCGGCTTGCCGATATCGATGCGGGCGATGTCCAGATGGTCGATGATCGCCGAGCGGACCGGCACGCTGAACGAGGACTTGGTTTTCGGCTTTTTGGCCGAAGGCACAGGAAGACGGGCGAAGTCGATCCGCTTTGCCGTAAGATCGCGCACATCGACCGCCCGGTGCAGCAGAGCAAACGGCGACCAGCGGAGGACGACATCGTCGATCGTGAGATACGTGCCCCTGGCGTCGGAAATGCGGATGCTGCGTGCGGCGATATATTTGGGGAAATGCCCGGCAAGACCGGCGATTTTGACCTCGCCGCCGGTCAGACTGTCGATTTCCCGTGCGGCGAACGACCGCCCTGCCCCGGTGTTCAGAGCGATCTCGAGCACGAGCACGGCGAGGATCGGCAGGGCGATCAGGATCGCGATGATGATGCCGACGATTTTCAGGGCGCGGCGCATCAGAACGCCTGCCCCAGACCGATATACACCGCTACCGATGCCCCACCGGGGGGCCGGTTTACCGGGACGCCGACATCGACGCGGATCGGGCCGATGCCGGTGTAATAGAGGAAGCCAAGCCCGACGCCGACGCGCAGGGTGCCGGTGAAAGGCGTGCCGGTGGCCGATACCTGCCCCGCGTCGATGAACGGTGCAATGCCGAAATGCTTGCCGATCCGCTGGCGGAATTCGGTTTCGACGGCATCGATGGCCGTGCCGCCTTCGGGGATGCCATCGTAGAATAATGGCCCGACGGTCTGATAGGTGAAGCCGCGCACGGTGCCGGTGCCACCTGCGTAGAAACGCTGATCGGGCGGGATCTGGAACTGACTGGCCCCGAAAATCCGCCCTACCAGCCCCCGGAGCGCCAACACGCCGCGCCCGGGCGCCTCAAGGTTGATGTAGGTGTTACCGATCAGTTCGGTGATGGTGAAGGCGGTCGATCCGGCACCCAAAGCCACGGTGGGTGTGACGTGCAACGACACTTTCACGCCCCTGGTCGGGTTCAGCAACGAGTTCGCGGTATCGTAGCGCAGGGTCAGCGGGATCTGACCGAGGCGGTAGCTCCGGCGCACCCCTTCCTGATCGACCTTTTCGAAGATGAACCCAGCCCCGTAATCGACCGACAGATGTTTGGTCAGGATACGGGTGACCTCCGCACCACCGAGTTCGGCCGTGCGGGAGTAGGCAGGGAGGTATTCCTTCAACGCCTCGATCGTTGCGGTGATCGACTGTTTGCGCGTGAGGAAATCAGGCACCTTGTAGATCGTCTTGGCATTGTAGCCCGGCTTGATGACATAATTATGCTTGCCGTAGGTGGCGTCCTGGGTCGATCCGGTCCCGCCGATCCCCGTCGCCCGCAACGAGAAGGTCAGGTTCTGCGCCTCGCCGAACAGATCGCGATCCATCCACGAAACATCGGCATCGATCCCGAGATCGGTCGAATAGGACGCGCCGACGGTGACCGCGTGCAGCTTCTGCTCCTTGACCAGAAACGTGACCGGAACCTGTCCGGGGGGATTGGGCGCATCCGCGGTATGGGTCGAGACGGAGGAAAACACGCCGAGGCCGAGCAGGCTGTTACGCGCATCGTTCAGGGCGGTTTCACTGTAGGGCTGACCGGGCCGGAGTTTGATGTGGCGCGCCATGAAGCGGCCATTCATTTTCTGCATCCCGGTGAAGGTGATGCTGCCCACCGCGACATGAGCGCCCATGGTGACCGGGTATTTGATGGCGAGTGTATGGCGCACAGTATCCGCGATCGCGATCGGATCGGACACTTTGGCGAAGGCGTAACCGTCGTTGCGCAACTGCGTTTCAAGCTTGGCGGCGGCGCCGATGACCGGGGCTGCCTTGGCCGGGGCGCCCACCTTGATGTCGAGCGCCTTGAGCGCGGCGGGGTCGGTCAGGCCCGGCGTTTCGATGCTGCTGATACGATAGAGCGGCCCCTTGTCGAGCGTGACGACGATGCTGGCCGGCGGCGACGCAGGCGCCCGACGCAACAGACGAGGCAAAGCGGGGTCGTTCAACGCATGCCCGTCGATCGTGATATGGGCCGCACCGGAATCGTAACCTTCGCTCTCCATCACCGTGACGAATTTCTTCTGGTCGGCCCCGGCGCGGCCAATCAGCGCGAAGGGCCCGATTTTCAGCTTCTTGCGGAGGGTTTCGAGGCTGGAGGTCGCCTTGATCAATTTATCGAGCGATTTGTCTCCGCTCGGCTTGAACGTCACCTTGTAGGGCTGCGGATCGGCCGCGTGCGCGACCGGGATGCCCATGCCGATGAGCAACGCGGTGCCCACGAATGTTCCGATATGCTTGCCCGGAGTGGCATAGCTGCGCTGCGACCGACCATTCATCAGTTCTGAGATGGCGCATAAATTGGAATCGGACCACGCCGAAGCCGTAACGAGACCCTCACGATCCCGTGATAGTCATGATTTCCCGTGTTTGTTCGCCCCTTTCGCGGGGTCCGCGGTGAACCCGAGGCTGGAGAACGCGGCTTTCATGTGGGGGGGTGATTCCGCTTCCACGCTCAGCGTTCCACCCCGCGGATGGGGCAGAACCAACCTGCGAGCGTGGAGATGCAACTGCCGCGCGAATCCCTCGGCAAAGGCGCGATCCTCGCCATAAGGCGCGTCGCCCAGGATCGGCGTTTTGATCGCGGCACAATGGGCGCGCAACTGATGGGTGCGTCCGGTCAGCGGCTGAAGTTCGAGCCAGGAGAACTTGCGCCCGGCATTGTCGATCGTGCGGTATTCGGTGACGGCCTTGACCGCGCCTTCGGCATCGCGGCCGACCGGCTTGGTGCGGGCGCCCTGCGAACCGCCGATGCGGGCGAGTGGCAGGTCGATCTGGCCTTCAAGCGGCACCGGCAGCCCGACCACAATGGCCCAGTAGGTTTTTTCCATGTCCCGCCCCCGGAAGGCGGCGGCGAGCTTGCCGGCGGCGAAGGCATTGCGGGCGAGAATGAGCACGCCGGAGGTATCCCGATCGAGCCGGTGGACCAGGCGGGGGCGCTCTTCCGCGCCGAACGTCAACGCATCGAGCATGCCATCGAGATGCCGCGCGATGCCCTTGCCACCCTGGGTCGCGAGACCGG
>JAQTXO010000035.1 GCA_028688765.1 Acidiphilium sp.
CGCCGCCGTGATCGCCGTAGATGCCGGTGGTGGAGCAATAGCCGATCCAGCGGAGGTTGGTTGCGCGGTTCAGGCCCGATTCGTGTGCGGTGAGGATGGGATCGCCGGTTTCGGTGGGGGCGGCGGTGATGACGAGGTGGGTGGCGGTGGGCAAAACCTCGCCGATGGCGGCGAAGGGGATCAGGGTGACGCCGTCCGGCGGGGATTTTCCGGCGGGGTCGCGCGTGGTGGCGGTGATACTCATGCCGGCGGCGCGGGCGGCGCGGGCGATGGCGGTGCCGCTGTAGCCGAGTCCGGCGATGAGCAGATGGGGGGTCATGATTGCTTGCCTTGCGCGGGGTTCATGATTGCTTGCTCCGCGCGCGGGCGGCGGCGAGGCGTTCGAGGCGGTCGCCGTGGCGGTGGAACATCACGGCGGCGACGATGATGGCCGCGACGATGGCGACGCCGATCGCGACGCCGACCGGGCCGGCGACGTGTTCGATCTGTTTGCCGAAGATGTCGGCGGCACCGCCGTAGAGCGTGGCCCAGAGGATGCTGGCTGCGATCTGGAAGATCAGGAAGCGGCGCCAGTCCATGCGGGTGACCCCGGCGAGCAGGGCGGCGAGGGCGCGCAGGACGGCGAAGAACCGCCCGAACACCACGATTTTGCCGCCGTGGTTTTCGAACAGCCAATGGCCGGCGAGCAGGCGGCGTTCGGTGAGGCCGATGCGCGAGCCGTGGCGCAGCAATGCCGGGTAGCCGGCGCGGCGGCCGATCCAGTAGCCGATGATGCCGCCGAGACTTGCCCCGGCGGCGGCGCTGGCGATCAGGACGACGATATCGATGTGATGGGTGGTGCCGGCATAGATCGCGGCGGAGACCAGGGCGGTTTCGCCGGGCAGCGGCAGGCCGAGGCTTTCGAGCATGACGAGGACCGCGACCGCGAGGCTGCCGTAGGAGGTGATCCAGGGTTCGAGGGCGTGGTGGAAGAAATGGAGCATCGTTTCCTGTGCCGTGACGCGGTGGGGGGGCGATCGGGTTTCCCGACTTCCCATGTAACCCAAAATCTCCGATAACCATGCCATGAGTGAGCCGGAAACCGAAATCGACACGCTGGATCGCCTCGAAGCCGCGCTGGGACGGATTGCCGCCAGTGCGGGCAGGCTGGATCGACCGCGCCCGGATGAGCAGCGGCGGCAGGTGGCGGAGGCGCTCGACCGGATGATCGGGCAGCTGCGCGCGGCGCTGGCGGCGACCGGGGACGATGCCGGGGATGGCGCCCCGGTCGATACGGCGCATGGGGAGGGCCGCTAGATGGCGCAGGTGACGATCCGGATCAACGGCTATTCCTATGCGGTGAGCTGCGAGGATGGTCAGGAGGGGCATCTGGCGGAGATGGCTTCCGAGATCGATCGGCGGGTGGGAAGCATCAAGTCGATCGGCGGGCAGTCGGGGGAATCGCGGCTGCTGGTGCTGGCGGCGCTGCTGCTGGCCGACGAGTTGCACGATACCAAGGCGTCGCTGGAGATGGCGAAGCATGCCAGGCCGGGCGGGGCGGCATCGCCCGAGCATAGCGCGCGGCTGCGGCGCATCGCCGCGCGTGCGGAAGAGATTGCAGCGGACCTCGCGGAGCCTTAAGTTATGCGGGCGAGGCTGCCCGGTTCGTCAGGCACGTTCATCCCCGGGGCCAATAAGTACTCCCAGGGAGCTGGCTCTGTCGGAACCGTGGTTCCGGTATTTCCGGCGCCCACCTGCTCTGCAGGCCTTGGGAGGATGACATCGCCAACGGCCAGGGCGGCTTCGCACTTTCCAGTTTCGATCCTGATGATGATCCATGCGTGACGAGGGGCTTGCGGTTGCGAAGGCGGCGGCGCGGGCGGCGGCGCTGGCGCGGCGGGCGGGTGCCTGCGGCGAGCTCGGCGAGCGGCTGGCGGCGCATGTTCTGGCCGATTGTGCGCCGCCGGCGGGCGCGGTGGTTTCGGGGTTCTGGCCGATCGGGGATGAGATCGATGTGCGGCCGCTGATGGTGGCCTTGTCGGCGCTGGGGCATCGATTGTGTCTGCCGGAGACGCCGAAGCGGGGATTGCCGCTGGTGTTTCGGCGCTGGATGCCGGGGGAGGCGCTGGTGGCGGGCCGGTTCGGGACGTCGCACCCGGTGGGGGAGGTGGTGGTGCCGGATTTCGTGCTGGTGCCGCTGCTGGCGTTCGACCGGAAGGGTAATCGGCTCGGGTATGGGGCGGGGTATTATGACCGGACGCTGGCGGCGATGCCCGGGGCGTTCCGGCTCGGCTGCGCCTTTGCCTGCCAGGAGGTGGCGGCGGTGCCGGTGGGACCGCATGATGAGCGGCTGGATGCCGTGGCGACCGAAATCGGGGTGATCGGGATGATTCGATGAGCGGGGCGATGAGTGGGGTGATGCATGGGGCGATGCATGGCGCGATGGCGATTTCGGAGGTGCCGCGCTCGAAGATCGGGGATATCGGGCGGATCGCGTTCGGGGACCCGGCGATTGTCAATCTTGCGTTCGGGGAATCGGATTATCCACCGCCGGCGGCGGCGACGGCGGCGCTGGTGGGGGCCGTGGCGGCGGGGGAGACGTTTTACGTGGATAGCCGGGGCAAGCCGGCGCTGCGGGCGGGGTTGGCTTCCTATTTGAGCGGGTTGCACCGGTTGCCGGTCGATGAGGGGCGGATCGTGGTGACCGCTTCGGGGATGGCGGCGATCGCGGTGGCGTTTGCCGCGCTGGTCCGGGCGGGGGATCGGGTGGTGATCCATGAGCCGGAATGGCCGAACCTGGCGGCGGCGGCGCTGGCGCGCGGGGCCGAACTGGTGCGGTTCGGGCTCGATGAGGATGGCGCGGGCGGATTTCGGCTGGATCTGGTGCGGCTGGAGACGGTGCTCGTCGGGGCGCGGGTGTTCTGCCTGAATTCGCCCAACAATCCGACCGGGTGGATGGCGAGCGATGCCGAGATCGCGGCTGTGGTGGCGCTGTGCCGCAGGCTCGGGGTGTGGCTGCTTTCCGATGAGGTGTATTCGCGCCTGACCTTCGATGGCGCGGCGGCGGCGCCTTCGGCGCTGGATCATGCCGGGCCGGATGATTGCGTGATGGTGGCGAATTCGGTTTCGAAGACCTGGGCGATGACCGGATTCCGGGTGGGGTGGCTGGTGGTGCCGGCGCGGGTGCGCGATGCGCTCGGCGAGTTGACCGAGGTGACCCATTCGACCGTGGCGCCCTATTCGCAGGCCGCGGCGCTGGCCGCGCTGGGGTGCGATGCCTTCGTGGCGGATTTTCGCGCATTCTGTGCCGAGGGGCGGGGGATCGTGCTGGAGGGGCTGGCGGGGTTGAACCGGGTGCGGCTGCAGGCGCCGGCCGCGAGTTTCTATGCGTTCGCGCGGATCGAGGGGGTGGCGGACAGTCTGGCGCTGGCGCGGCGTCTGGCGCTCGAGCACAAGGTGGCGGTGGCGCCGGGGGTGGCGTTCGGCGCGGCGGGGGAAGGGTATTTGCGGCTGTGTTTTGCCCAGAGCCCGGCCAAACTGGCGCTGGCGGTGGAGAGATTGCGGCGCGGGTTGGCGTTGTTAACGTAATCTTGATGATTCGCCGGTATAGACCGGTCATGCGGTGGATTCTGATCGTTCTGGCGATGATGGTTCCGGGCCTCGGGTGGGCGCAATCGGTGCTGCCCGATCGGGCGCGGACGCCGGGGGCGATCAATCCGGCGGTGACGGCGGCGACGATCGATACGACGATTTGCGTGCGGGGATGGACGCAGACGGTGCGGCCTCCGGTTTCGTATACCGAGCCTTTGAAGAAGAGGCAGATCCGCACCTTCGGCTATGCCGACCGGCGGCCCTGGCACTACGAGGAGGATCATCTGATTCCGCTCGATCTGGGCGGATCGCCCGCATCGCCGCTGAATTTATGGCCGGAGCCGCATCTCGGGGCGGGGGCGTGGGGGGCCTATGCCAAGGATCGGCTGGAGGCGGTGATGGTGCGGCTGGTGTGCGATCATCGGGTGGGGTTGCGCCGGGCGCAGGCGATGATGGCACGCGACTGGATCGCGGGGTATCGCCGGTATATCGGGCCTGATCCCGACAATTCGAGGCCGCATCGGTGGCACGAGGCGTGGCGCGATTCGGGAGACCGGCACTGGTGAGGCTGGCCTCAGCGGGGGTTCTGTCCGACCGCTTCGACGAGAAAGCGGTCGATGACCGCCATGCAGCGACCGGTTTCCTCGACATGCGGCATGTGGCTGGAATGCTCGAACAATTCCCAGCGCGCGCCGGGGATATGCTCGACATAGGGTTGGACGGCCCTGGGTGTGGCTTCGTCGTATTTTCCGGAGATCACCAGGGTGGGCACGTCGATCTGTTCGAGTTGCGCTGTGATGTTCCAGGATTTCAGAGTGCCGACGACGTGGAACTCGCTGGGTCCGTTCATGGTGTGATAGACGGTGGGGTCGGCGGCCATCTGGGCGAAACTGCGTTCGACCTCCTCGGGCCAGGGTTTGATCCGGCAGAGATGGCGTTCGTAGAACACATCGACGGCGGCGGTGTAGGCCGGATCGTCGGTGGTTCCGGCGGTTTCGTGCCGGATCAGCGTTTCCTGGATGTCGGGCGGCAGATCGGCGCGGAGCCGGTTCGCTTCGGCAACCCAGGTGACCATCGAGGCGGGTGAATTGGCGATGATCAGCGCCTTGAGGCCGCGCGGTCGGCGGACCGCGTGTTCCGCCGCGAGCATGCCGCCCCAGGATTGGCCGAGGAGGGTGTAGCCCTCGGTGATGCCGAGATGGGCGATCAGGTTATCGAGTTCGGCGAGGAACAGCTCCACCGTCCAGAACCGGGGATCGGCGTCCGGCAGATGGGTCGATCTGCCGCATCCGAGCTGGTCGTAATGGATGACGGCGCGGTCGGGGCGCGCGAGGGCCTTGAAACTGTCGACGTAATCATGCGCCGCACCGGGGCCGCCATGCAGGACGATCACCGGAGGATGGATGCCGATGCCGTCGCCGGTAACGCGGTACCAGGTTCGATGATCTCCGAACGACGCGAAGTTTTCCTGCGGCATGGTCCCTCAACTATCTATCGCTTTGGTCATATTGGCTTGTGCAGCCTCGATCTGTCCACATGTTCCGGAAGGTGCCCGATCATGAGCCCCTTTTGCTGGAAGCCTGTCTGATGACCGTAGCTCATATCAACCGGATCGGTACCGCGGTGCCGGAGCATGATATTCACCACGGGTTCGTGGATTACGCGCGGACCATGCTGGATGCGCGCAAGGCGGCGGTGTTTTCGCGGATGGCGGAGCGGGCGGCGATCACGCACCGGTATTCGCATCTGGCGATGGGGGATCTGGTCGAGGGCGAGGTCGATGCGCAGGATTTCTACCGGCGGGGGGCGTTTCCGGATATCGGGCGGCGGATGGCGCAGTATGAGAAGACCGCGCCGGGTCTGGCCGAGGAGGCGATCGCGGCGCTCGGGCTGAACGGGTCGGTGGCGGAGATCACGCATCTGGTGGTGGCCTCCTGCACCGGGTTCACCGCGCCGGGGCTGGATCAGCATATTGCATGGCGGTTGGGTTTGCGGCCCGATATCCAGCGGACGCTGGTGGGGTTCATGGGATGCTCGGCGGCGGTGCCGGCGTTGCGGATCGCGCAGGCGGCGGTGCTGGCCGATCCCGCGGCGCGGGTGCTGGTGGTGAATCTGGAATTGTGCACGCTGCATCTGCAGGAAACCGGGGATCTGGAGACCGCGCTGACCTTCATGCTGTTCGGCGACGGGTGTGCGGCGACGCTGGTGACCGCCGAGCCGGAGGGGTTTGTGATGGCGGATTTCCGGGCGGCGACGATCCCGCAGACCGAGGATCTGATCACCTGGGATATCGGGGCGCAGGGGTTTCTGATGCATCTTTCGGGCGGGGTGCCGGGCAAGATCGCCCAGGCGTTGCGCGAGGATCTGGCGCGGGACGATGATGGCGGGCTGTTGCGCGGCGAGGGGACCCAGGCGGTCGATTTATGGGCGGTGCATGGCGGCGGGCGGACCGTGCTCGATGCGGTGGAATCCGGGTTCGGGTTGGCACCCGATGCGTTGGCACCCTCGCGCGCGGTGCTGGCGGCGCATGGCAATATGTCCTCCGCCACGGTGATGTTCGTGCTCAGGCGGATGATGGCGGATGCGGTCGCGGGGGCGCGCGGGATGGCGATGGCGTTCGGGCCGGGGATGGTGGCGGAGACGTTCCGGTTTCGCAAGGTCTAGGGGGTTCGGTGGCGAGGTTGGCTGATCTTTCGCGTCGCAGCACGGCTGGCGAGCTGATGGACGATCCGGCGCTGGACCCGGCGGTATATGACCGGTGCATCCGCGATCTGGCGACGCTCAACCGGGTGACGTTCACGCATCGTCCGGTGTTGCGGTGGCTTGCGGCTGTGGCGCCGGATGACGGGTTTTCGGTGCTCGATGTCGCTTATGGCGATGGCGATTTGTTGCGGGCGATTTCGCGGTGGGCGGCGAAGCGCGGGGTTGCGGTGCGGCTGGGCGGGATCGATCTCAATCCACGCAGTGCTGCGGCGGCGCGGGCGGCGACGCCTGCGGGAATGGCGATCGATTATGTCACCGGGGATGTGTTCGATTTCGAGCCCGAGGTGGCACCGGATTTCATCGTGACGTCGCAATTCACGCATCATCTCGACGATGCGGCGCTGGTGCGGCTGCTCGGGTGGATGGACCGGCATGCGCGGCGGGGCTGGTTCATTACCGACCTGCATCGGCACGCGATCCCTTATTACGGGTTTCGCTATCTGGCGCGGCTGGCGGGGTGGCACCGGATCGTGGCGTTGGACGGGACGGTTTCGATCGCGCGGGGGTTTACCGCCCGCGAGTGGCGGGCGCGGCTCGATGAAGCCGGGCTGGCGGCGCGGGTCGGGTGGCGGTTTCCGTTTCGCCATGCGGTGGCGCGGCTCAAGTGAGCGAAATCGTCGTGGTCGGCGGGGGGCTGGCGGGCGGGGCGGCGGCGTGCGGGCTGGCATTGGGCGGGTTTGCCGCGGGTGGGCGGGCGGTGACGCTGCTGGAGCGGGATCGGGCGCCGGTTCACAAGATTTGTGGCGAGTTTCTCAGTGTGGAGGCGCAGGCTTCGCTGGCGGCGATCGGGCTCGATGTCGCTGCGCTCGGCGGGCACCGGATTTCGCGGTTGCGGCTGGTGCGCGGGGCGGGGGTGGTCGAGGCCGGGTTGCCGTTCGAGGGGGTGGGGGTGACGCGGCGGACCCTGGATGCGGCGTTGCTGGAGCGGGCGGAGTCGCTGGGGGTGACGGTGCGGCGCGGGGTGGCGGTGCGCGAGGTGGGGTTCGACGGCGGGCTTCGGGTGGATCTGGCCGGGGGAGCGGCATTGCGGCCCGCGATCGTGGTGCTGGCCAGCGGGAAGCACGAGGTGCGCGGGGTGCGACGACGGGTCGGGACGGTCGAGGACCTGATCGGGTTCAAGATGTATTTCCGGCTGGATGCGGCGCAGACGGCGGTGCTGGCGCGGCATATCGAACTCTATTTGTGGCAGGACGGGTATGGCGGGTTGCAGCTCGTCGAGGACGGGGTGGCGAATTTCACCCTGCTGATCGAGCGGGGGCGTTACCGGGCGGCTGGCGGCACCTGGGCCGGGTTGCTTGCGGCGCTGCGGGCCTCGTGCGGGGTGCTGGATGCGCGGTTGCGGGGGGCGGTGGCGGTACTCGATCAGCCGCTGACGATTTTCCGGGTGCCGTACGGGTTCGTGCATCGGCCGGGCGGGGATGATGTGCCGGGGTTGTTCCGGCTCGGGGATCAGATGGCGGTGATCCCCTCTTTTACCGGGGATGGCATGGCGATTGCGCTGCATAGCGCTTCGGTGGCGGTGGCGACGATTCTGGCGGGGGAGCCGGCACTGGCTCATCATGTCCGGGTGCGGCGGGATGTGCGCGGGCAGATCGCGCGTGCCTCGGTGCTGGCGGGGATGGCGCGGTTCGGGTCTGGTCAGGCGGCGCTGTTTCAGGCGGCGCGACTGTCGCCTGCGCTGCTGCGGCTCGCCGCGCGATGGACCCGGGTGCCACCATCGCGTGCGCCCGCAGCGACGCGGATTTTGCGGATATGACCGGATCGGGCGGCGAGAGGACGTTTTCGGTCCCGTGTATGCCGAGAAACGAATAAAAAAACTTGAAATTGGTAAAAAATTAGATCAAGGCTGCGATCGCTAAAACAATACACAAGGGAGTAAACAAATGAGAGATCCGATTGCGATCGGCCTGTTCGGGTTCGCTGTTCCGTTATTCATATTGGGTGCCATGTTCTATGGCTCGGTGCCGATGGCCGGGCTGGGCAGTGAATTGGCGATCTGCTTTTCGTTTGGTGCCGCGGCGATGTTCGTCGGGGGGTTTCTGACGTTTCAGATGCCCAATTCGTACGTCGCGACGGTGTTTTTCACCTATGGCGCGTTTTTTCTGGCGCTCGGGATCACCGGTGCGGATGGATCGCTCGCGATGACCATGAAATCCTCGCCGCAGCTTCTGTCGGTGTGGTTTTCGCTGATGGCGGTGATCACGGTGATTTTCATGCTCGCGGCGTTCCGGCTGAATGTCGCACTTGTGATCATGTTCGGGGTGCTGGCGGCTGCGTTCATTCTGTTCGTGGTCGGTGACGTCAAGCTCGCCGCGATGCTGTTCATGGTCGATGCGGTCATCGGGTTCTATCTCGGCGCCGTCCACATCATCAATCCGGTGATGGGTCATGCGGTGCTGCCGGTGGGTAGCCTGGCGCGCAAGGCGGCCTGATTTTACAACCTCACGGCGGGGTGGCGACACCCTGCCGTAAAAAATACGCCGTAACGACATCGACAAAAAAAAGCCAACGATCAAGTAGATCGTTGGCTTTCAGTCATGTGTGTGAGGCGGTGGGGGCTGCCTCCACATCGGCAAAACAAGAAAGTTTCGCCGAAATGAGACATTATCATACTTGGCAAAAAAATATAGTGTTATTTTGTAATTATTTTTCATTTGTTCGGAACCAGCGGAATTGAGGTCTGAGCAATCGATTTCCATTTATTGTGCATTGCAGCATTTGCGGGTCAGGCACCGCGAAATGGGACTATCTGCCGCGCTCGGTTCGGGGCTACCAAGCTCAAGGCCGCGCAGGCTTGAGGCGGTCGGACCGGATCTGCCAATCCAGGTTGGTCGCACAGATGGTGACATAAATGTTTGTCGTTACAGCCCTGATCCTCGCCGCCTTCGCCGCAGCGCCGCTCTACCAGACGGTTGCGAAGCATTTCGAGGATGGTTTTCTGAAGTCGATGGCCAGCCACCTTCACATCAACGGCTCGCACTCGCACTGAGACTGAATTCGTCCGGGATGCGCCATGGCGGCGTGACCCGGATACCGGTGCCGCTTTGCGGGTTCCGGTAGCACTCCAACACCCACGACCGAGAGTTTGATCAATTAGGATGGCGTGCCGGGATCGGCATCTGCTCCGGTCAGGGCGCGCGCGAAATCGGTGGCGCTGAACGGGCGCAGATCGGCGGCCTGTTCGCCCACGCCGATTGCGTGGATCGGCAGGGCCGAGGATTCGGCGAGCGCCACCACCACGCCGGCGCGGGCCGAGCCGTCGAGCTTGGTGACGATCAGGCCGGTGAGATCGACCATTTCCTTGAAGGTTTTGACCTGGGTCAGCGCGTTCTGGCCTGTTGTCGCGTCCAGCGTCAGCAGGATGGCGTGGGGGGCGGTGTCGTCCCGTTTGCGGATCACCCGGATGATTTTCCGCAATTCCTCCATCAGGGCCGCCTTGTTGTGCAGGCGGCCGGCGGTGTCGATCAGCAGGATGTCGGCCCCTTCGCGGCTGGCGCGGACCATGGCGTCGAAGGCGAGGCCGGCGGGGTCGGCATCCTGCGGGCCGGTGACGATGGGGACGCGGGCGCGTTCGGCCCAGATTTGCAGTTGTTCGACCGCGGCGGCGCGGAAGGTGTCGCCGGCGACCATCATGGGTTTGTGCCCGGCATCGGCGTAGGATTGGGCGAGTTTGCCGATCGTGGTGGTCTTGCCGGTGCCGTTCACGCCGACCATCAGGATCACGAAGGGTTTTCTGGTTTCGTCGATGGTCAGGGGCCGGGCGACCGGGGCGAGGATTTTCGCGATTTCATCGGCGAGGGCGGCGCGGATTTCCGGCGGGGTGACGTCCTGGCCGAAGCGGGCGCGGCGGAAGGCGCGGATGACCTTGGCCGCGACGGTGGGGCCGAGATCGGCGCCGATCAGGAGTTCTTCGAGTTCCTCAAGGGCGAAATCGTCGAGTTTGCGCTTGGTGAAGGTATCGGTGATGCCGGTGGTGAGTTTGGTGGTGCTGCGGGTGAGACCGGCTTTGAGGCGGGAGAAGAAACCGAGCGCCATTATGCCGCGTCCAGGGTGATCGTGGTGGCGTCCGCACTGATCACGCGCCCGGTGATCAGGCTGCCGGGCAGGACGGCGCGGGTGAAACGGACCGGGGCGAAATTTTCGGCATGGCCGGTAGTGGGGGCTTCCGCGAGCGCGGTGATGGTGCTGCCGATCATGGACTGGAACCGCGCGGCGGCGCGGCGGGCCCCGGCTGTGCGCAATGTGGCGGCGCGGGCGCGGCGTTCGGCCATCGGCAGGGCCGGAATCCGGGCGGCGGGGGTGAGTTTGCGGGCGCTATAGGGAAAGACGTGCAGGTAGTCGAGCCCGGCTTCGTCGATCAGGCGGAGCGTGTCGTTGAACATGGGTTCATCCTCGGTCGGGAAGCCGGCGATCAGGTCGGCGCCGAAGGCGATGCCGGGGCGCAGCGCGCGGGCGCGGGTGGTGGCTTCGATGACGTGATGGCGGAGATGGCGGCGCTTCATGCGCTTGAGGATCATGTCCGATCCGGCCTGCACCGAGAGGTGGAGATGGGGCATCAGGCGGGGTTCGTGTTCGATGACGTGCCAGAGATCGGGGTCGATTTCGGCGGGGTCGATCGAGGAGAGGCGCAGGCGGGGGAGTTCGGGGATGGCGGCGAGCAGGCGGCGGATGAGCTGGCCGAGACGCGGCGTGCCGGGGAGATCGGTGCCGTAGGAGGTCAGGTCCACGCCGGTCAGGACGATTTCATGGTAGCCGTTGGCGATCAGGGTGCGGATCTGATCGGCGATCGCGCCCATCGGGATCGAGCGGGACGGGCCGCGACCGTAGGGGATGATGCAGAAGGTGCAGCGGTGATCGCAGCCCTGCTGAACCTCGATGAAGGCGCGGGCGCGGGTGCCGAAGCCTTCGATCAGATGGGCGGCGGTCTGGCGGACCTGCATGATGTCGGCCACCTGAATCGCTTCGGGCGCGGTCCAGGCGGCGGGGGTGAGTTTTTCGACATTGCCGATCACGCGGGTGACGCCTTCGAGACGGCTCCAGGAGAGCGGGTCGATCTGGGCGGCGCAGCCGGTGACGATGATGCGGGCGGCGGGGTTGGCGCGGTGGGCGCGGCGGACGGATTGGCGGGCCTGACGCTCGGCTTCGGCGGTGACGGCGCAGGTATTGACGATGATGGTGTCGGCAAGACCGGCGGCTTCGGCGTGGCCGCGCATGACTTCGGATTCGAAGGCGTTGAGGCGGCAGCCGAAGGTGAGGATGTCGATGCTCATGCCGGAAGCAGCTCGGGGGCGAGGGTGCCCTGACAGGTCAGGGCGACCGGGCCTTCCATCAGGACGTGATTATCCTCGCGCCAGGTGATGGTGAGGATGCCGCCATCCATTTCGATCTCGGCGCGGCGGTCGGCGAGGCCGCGGCGGTTGGCGTTGACCAGGGCGGCACAGGCGCCGGAGCCGCAGGCGAGGGTGAGGCCGGCGCCGCGCTCCCACACCCGCAGGCGGATGCGGTCCTTCGCCTCGATGCGGGCGAAGCCGATATTGGCGCGTTCGGGGAAAATGCGGGCGGATTCGAGGCGGGGGCCGATGGTGTCCAGCGCGAGATGCCTGAAATCCTCGACGAAGAAGGTGGCATGGGGGTTGCCCATCGAGCAGGCGGCGGGGTCTTCGACCGGGCCGAGGGCGAGGCGGAGGTGGAGCGTGTCCATCGCTTCGAGCAGCGGGATGTCCTGCCAGTCGAGCCTCGGTTCGCCCATGTCGATCTCGACGAGGTTGGGGCCCTTGATGATGGCGGCGAGGTGGCCGGCATTGGTTTCGATGATCAGGGCGCGTGCGCCGGTCTCGGCGGCGAGCAGGGCGGCGACGCAGCGTGTGGCGTTGCCGCAGGCGCCGGCTTCCGAACCGTCGGCGTTGAGGATGCGCATGAAGGCATCGGCGCTGGCGGAGGGTTCGATCAGGATGATCTGGTCGCAGCCGATGCCGCGCCGGCGATCCGCGAGGAGGGTGGATTGCGCGGTGGTCAGGGCGATCGGGTCGGTCCGGGCGTCGAGCACCACGAAATCGTTGCCGGCACCGTGCATTTTGAGGAAGGGAAGGCCGTTGTCCATTGCGGCGGGTATATGGCGTCGGGCTACCGGGTGGAAGGGGTGGCTATTCGAGGGGGAGGGTTGCGGTGGTCGCGGCGAGGTCGGGGTGGATCGCGCGGGCGCGGAGGTAGAGGGCCGCGCCGATCAGCGCCATCACGCCGCCCTGGAACAGCGGCTGCACGTAGAACGGGGCGTGGGGCAGGATGATGACCGAGCGGATGAAGGCGATGGTCACCACGATGGAGAGCAGGGCGACCGGGATGGCGAAGAGCGAGCGGCGGAACGGCTCGGACC
>JAQTXO010000485.1 GCA_028688765.1 Acidiphilium sp.
CATGCACAAGCCGGCTCGCCGCGAAGACCCGCAATCCGCTCGCAAACCGCCCCGCCGCCGCGAGCCGCCCGGCATGAAGCTCGGGATACCCGCCCGGCAACCAGCACGCATCGCAATCCGCCGGCGGTGCCTCATCCGCCAGCGGCGAAAACCGCACGACCTCCGCCCCCGCCGCCCGCCATCCGGCGAGCAGATGCGGATAAACGAAACTGAACGCCTCATCGCTCGCCAGCGCCACACGCTGCCCCGGAGGAGCCAGACCCGGAGCCAGGCCCGGGGCCAAACCCGAAGCCGCCCCGATCGCCCCGCCCGCCACAGCGCTCAACCCGTCGATATCGATATCCCGCCCCGCCACATCGCCGAGCCGGTCGATAAACGCGGCAAGCCCCGCATGTTCCCCCGCCTGCACCAGCCCGAGATGCCGCTCCGGCAGGGACAGCGCCGCATCGCGCATCACGCACCCCAGCACCGCAATCCCCGCCGCCGCCATCGCCTCGCTCACCTGATCCCGATGCCGCGCACTCCCCACCCGGTTCAGAATCACCCCCGCCACCCGGACATCCGGATCGAACCCGACGAACCCGCGCGCCACCGCCGCCGCCGATTGCGACTGCCCGGACACATCGAGCACCAGCACCACCGGAATGTCATACCGCGCCGCGATATCCGCCGCCGCCCCCCGCCGGAACCGCCTCGTCCCCACCCCGTCGAACAACCCCATCGACGATTCGATCACCAGAATCTCCGCTGGCTCCGCCTGCGCCGCAATCACCCGATCCAGCAGCGCAGGCCCCATCGCCCAACTGTCGAGATTGACGCTCGCCGCCCCGCACGCCGCCGCATGAAACGCGGGATCGATGTAATCCGGCCCCGATTTCGCCGCCCGCACCGCAACCCCGCGGCCCCGCAGCGCCGCCAGTACCCCCAGCGTCACCGTGGTCTTGCCGCTCCCCGATCGCGGCGCCGCAATGATCACCGCGCGCGTCATACCGAGGCAAGCGCAGGCAGCAAATCCAGCAACGCCGCCCGCGCCGCCACCACCCCCCCGATCACCACGATCGCCGGCGCCCCGATCCCCTCGCGCGCGACCTCATCGACCAGCGCATCCAGCCTGCTGATCAGAATCCGCTGCGACGGCAGCGTCGCCGAAGCGATCGCCGCCGCCGGCGTCTCGCCCGCCAACCCGCCCGCCATCAGCGCGGCACAGATCGCCGCCAGATTGGTCATCGCCATATACAGCACGATCGGCTGGCCCAGCCGCGCCAGCGCCGCCCAATCCATCCCTTCGTCACGCACCGCGCCATGCCCGGTCGCGAACACCACCGCCTGATTGACGCCCCGCAGCGTCAACGGGATCAACCCGCTCGCCATGCTCGCCAGCCCAGAGGTCAGCCCCGGCACGATCCTGAACCGCACCCCCGCCGCCGCCAGCGTCAACGCCTCCTCGCCGCCCCGCCCGAACATGAACGGATCGCCGCCCTTCAGCCGCAACACCCGCAACCCCTCGCGCGCCAGCCCGATCAGTTGCGCCGTGATATCCGCCTGCACCGCCGAAGGCTTACCCCCGCGCTTGCCCGCCGCAATCAGCCGCGCCCCCGACCCCGCGAGACGCAACACGCGCGGATCGACCAGCGCATCATGCACCACTGCATCCGCCTGCCGCAGCCCGGCCAGCGTCAACAGCGTCAGATGCGCCGGATCGCCCGGCCCCGCCCCCGCAAGCCACACCGATCCCGGCTCCAGCCGGGGCAAATCACCCAGTTCATCCAGAACATCCCCCACGCCGCTCATCCGCTCCCCCCGATGTGACTCGACCGCCGCGCCACGATATAGTCCCGCCCGTGACGAACCGGACGCCGCTCCGCCGTGGCTGGACCACGGGCGCCTGTGCGACCGCCGCGGCCAAATCCGCCTGCGCGGCCCTGCTGACCGGCGACTTCCCCGATCCGGTGACCATCACCCTGCCCAACGGCGCCACCACCGCCTTCACCCTCGCGGAAGCCACCCGCACCGAAACCACCGCCACCGCCGCCATCGTCAAGGACGCGGGCGACGACCCCGACGTTACCCACGGTGCCCTGATCCGCGTCACCATCAGCCCTGCCCCACCCGGCACCGGCCTGATCTTCCGCGCCGGCGAAGGCGTCGGCACCATCACCCGCCCCGGCCTGCCGATCCCCCCCGGCGAACCCGCGATCAACCCGGTCCCCCGCGCGATGATCCGCACCGCCCTCACCGAAATCGCCGGACCCGACCCCGATTTCATCGTCGAAATCGCCATCCCCGGCGGCGAGACCCTCGCCGAACGCACCCTCAACGCCCGCCTCGGCATTATCGGCGGCCTCTCGATCCTGGGCACCACCGGCATCGTCATCCCGTTCTCCTGCGCCGCCTGGATCGACAGCATCCATCGCGGGATCGACGTCGCCCGCGCCTCCGGCTTCACCCACATCGCGGGCGCCACCGGCCGCACCTCCGAACGCGCCGTCCAGACCCTCCACGCCCTCGACGACGTCGCCCTGATCGAAATGGGCGATTTCGTCGGCGGCATGCTGAAATACCTCCGCCGCCACCCGCTTCCCCGCGTCACCATCGCCGGCGGCGTCGCCAAAATCACCAAACTCGCCCAGGGCAGGCTCGACCTCCACTCCAAGCGCCACGCGGTCGACCGCGCTGCCCTCGCCGCCCTCGCGCCCGCCCTCACCGCCCCGATCATGGAAGCGAACACCATCGCCGAAATCCTCACCCTCGCGCAGAAATCCGGCATCGACCTCGGCACCACCATCGCCGACGCCGCCTGGCACACCGCCGCCAGCGTCCTCGCGGGCACCGGCACCACGCTCGACATCGTCATCTTCGACCGCGAAGGCCGCCTCGCCGGCCGCACCACCCCCCGCCCGGTTCACGCCTTTGCCCCCGACCCCGACCCCGGCCTGAACCTGCGATCATAACCCGCATCATACAACGCACTCTCGCGCCCCTGCCGTGCCCCGAGCGACCGCCCCACGAAAATCACCGCCGTCCGCTCCACCGGGTCGCCCGCCAGCATCCCCGCAATCGTCCCGAGCGTGCCCCGCACCACCCGCTCATCCGCCCAGCTCGCCC
>JAQTXO010000486.1 GCA_028688765.1 Acidiphilium sp.
CGGCGGCGTCATGCTTTCGGGAGGTGGATGGTCAGTTTGCCCGGGCAGGGCGTGCCGTGCAGCGCGGCATCGACACAGATTTCGACCACCGCATGCGGTCCGCTATCGGTGAAATCGGTGAAGAAACTGTCGGGCAGTTTCGGAAACACGGTCTGTCCCACCTTCACCGTCGCATCGGTAACGAAGGGGAACGGCACGGTGATATTCTGTGCCGGATAGGTCTTGGTCAGCACCCGGCGCGCGAGTTCGAGCGCGATCAGCCCGAGATAGGGCGGCTGCCCGATCGAAAGCCCGTCGACCTTCTGGCCCATATAGCCGATCATGAATTTCCGGAACCCGTTTTCCGCCTCGCCGGCAGTCGGCGGCAACGGGGTGCGCTTGGCCGCCACGAAGGCTTTCAGCACGCCATCGGTCCCGCCCTGGCACCAGATCCCGTCGATCTTCGGCAGGCTCGGCAGGATCGCCGCAGTGTTCTTTTCCGCCGTGGCCGAGGCCCAGTCCCCGGCGTAGCGGTTGACCACCTTGATGCCGGGGTTCTTCGCCCAGACCAGATCGGCACCCTTGTTGCGATCCTCATTGACGCTGGTGCCGGCCACCCCGGTCACCATGATGACATTTCCCTTGCCGTCCAGTTTCTTGACGAGCCATTCCGCCAGCGTCCGGCCGAATTCGACCTGATCGGTATTGACCTTCAGGGCCGCCGGGGTGGTGACCACATTGTCGAACGAGATGACCAGAATACCGCGCGCATGGGCCTGCTGAATAATGCCGTTCAATCCGGTCGGCGAAGCGGCATCGACCAGAATGGCATCGACACGCTCGGCAATCATGCCGGTGATCTGCTGGCTCTGCTGGCTGATATTGTTGCCGGAATTGAAATAGCTGCCGTCGACCTGGCTCTTGTACGGTTCCATCTGCAGCGCGGCCTTGAAGAGATTGACCATCTCGATCCGCCACTCATTGCCGATATAGGAATTCGAAAGCGCGATCTTGAGTTTGCGTCCCCCGGCGAACGAGGTGGCCGGAAGCGCGGCGGCCCCCGCCCCGGCAGCGAGCCCGGCAAGCACGGTGCGGCGGGTTGCATCGATTGTCATGGCATTTCTCCCCATTTTGTTCGCATTCGATTATTATCGATAGAATACCGCATTTGTGCTCGGAGGCCAACAGGTTTCTGGTGTCGGCCTACGCTTAAAGCGGTTCTGCCTCAATTCGTGTGATAATGACCGGTTGGAGCGGAAGTATGCGGGCGCGCAGGCGAGGCACGCCGGTGGACGGGACAGGTGCCGCGGTCGGAGCCAATTGCATGGATAGTCCGGTCGGCGACAATTTGATGGATAATATCAAGAGTTTGAATGCTGCGACCGGACTGGAGTACAGGGCTGGCTCGTCCACCAGAGTTGCGCGCCATGCGGATAAAACCACAGATGACCTCGCTTCACACAAAGTGAGGCAGGACCTCTTTAAGGGGCTCTGCCTCAATTCGTGTGATTCGGGTCGACTCTGAAGGGCATCATTCGCGCGCGGAGCAAATCGACGCCCGCACGGCCGTACATCGCCCGTTTCAGCGTCTTCAGTCGGTTGATTTGACCTTCAGTCTGACCGTTGCTCCAGGTTTCGGTTATTGCATTGCCGACCGCCGCCAAATCTTGGCGCAGCGTATGGACGAAGCGGCGAATACCATAAAGTGTTGAGAGGTCGGCATCATGCAGCCAGACGGTGAGCTTTTCGACATCGCCGCTGCGCAGAATGCCCCGGAAGCGCATGGCCAATGCTCGCATCGTGGCGAATGCGGGAGATATTGTCTTGAACGCATCCACTTTTGCCGCCTGGGCGTCCGTCAGCAAGCCGCGCGGCTTGACACACAATGCAGCGGCCACGATCGGCGAGACCAGATGTCCGGTCAATGGATCGATCAAATTGGGCGTGGCAGCCGTGGCGGCATCGACAGTGACAGGGCGCCCGGCACGGTGCCAACCCGCCAGAAGCCGACCCAGATGAGATAGGCTGCCGGTGTAGCCAAGGTCTCTGATCTCCAGCAGCAAGACCCGCCCGGACGTGCAACCCTCGGCCCAGCGTCGAGCAAGATGGTCGTGAAAACCGCTTGGTGTGTTCGGCTTCGGCGCCATCACGTTGCGCTCTGGCAGCGCATCGAGTTGCACCCATTTCGTAACGGTGCGCCGACTGAACTTCGTCTGGCGAACAATCGCGGTGATGCGGTGACCGGAAAGTTGCAAAGCTTTGACCTGGTTGAACTTGTCCGTATTGACGGCCCTGCGGCCTATTGAACCCAGTTGCCGATGTTCTACCAACGCTGGCTGCCGCCCGTGACCAATCCATTCAGCGAGGATCACGGGCTCGGCCTCGGTAAGCGACGGCGAGGGTTGCCTGTTGGGCCGAGGCGCGCGGCTCAATTGCTGCTCGATCGTCTTCTGGAAGTTCTGCAGCAAGTGGAAGCGATCGGCCACCTGCCTGGCCTGCGGCGCGCCCTGGCGCGCGCCTTCCGCGTAGAGACCAGCGCGATCTCGGCTGACGATCTCAATACCGGGATGCTGCGCCAGCCAATGGCCGGTGGCCTCGGCCGAACGGTCAGGCAGCACGTCAACCACCTCGCGCCGTTCAAGGTCGACCATGATCGTCCCGTAGCGGAACCCCCTCTGCCAAGCCCAGTCATCTACCCCGACCACCCGCACCGTTGCTGCCTCGGCAGGCGCGCCAGCATGGCGCTTGAGATGACGCAAAATCGTGTCATCACTCTGTGGAAGCCCCAGGCTAGCCATCAGGCGCTCTGCCGGACGACCGCCAGCGGCATGGCCGAAGAGCCCGGTCAAATCGGCCACCCGGCAGGTCCTTCGAGCAAACGGCGGGGCGATTTTGGGAAGCCGATCGCTGAACGTCTTGCGCGCGCACCCTTGGTTCTGACATCGCCATCGTGAAAGGCAGACGCGCAGCGTGACCGGCGTCCCCTGAGCAGGCAGGTCCTGCAGAAGGCGAACCTGCCAACCGTGACGCCGGCTAGATCGCATATCACATCCGGGACAACGAGCGCTCCCCCCTCCCACGGCCGAGACCGTCCAGCGCCCGTCGCGGC
>JAQTXO010000487.1 GCA_028688765.1 Acidiphilium sp.
TGCGGAGAGCATGGACGTTCAGAAGGAACTTGGATGATGGAAGGCAAGGGCGCGGCGCTGCGCACCGGGCTGTTCGTGCTGGCCGGAATAGTCGTGCTGATCGCGATGATTTTCGTGCTTTCGGGCAATGCGTTCCGCTCGGGCGTGGAATATGAATCGTATTTTTCGGAATCGGTGCAGGGGCTGGATATCGGCTCGACCGTGAAGTTCCGGGGGGTCACGATCGGGAAGGTCACGGATATCGGGCTGGTTTCGGCGGAATATCCGCCGGCGAACCCGAAGGATCTGGTTCAGCCGATCTATCATCAGGTCGTGGTGCGGTTCCGGGTCGATCCGCGCAAGCTGGGGCCGGATGCGAATTTCGCCGGCGCAATTACGCACGGGCTGCGAGTGCAGGTGGCACCGCAGGGGATTACCGGGCTTGCGTATCTGGAACTCAGCTTCGTCAATCCCAAAACCCATCCGGTGCAGGCGGTGCCGTGGCATCCGCGCACGCTGGTGATCCCTTCGATCCCGAGCACGCTGACCCAGGTGCAGGATGCGGTGCAGACGTTTCTGACCAATATGAGCGGGGTGAAATTCGACAGCACGGTGAAGCTGCTCACCTCGATGATCAACACGCTGAACGAGGAAATCACGACCGGGGATGCCCATCAGGCGATCGCCAACGCCAATGCGCTGCTCGGCGAGTTGAAGACGCAGGTGGGCAAGGCCGATCTTCCGGCAACCACCGCCTCGATCCGCAATCTCGCGGACGGGGCGCAGACGCGCGACATCCTGACCAGGCTCGACCAGACCAGTGCTGCATTGGCGCAGGCGACATCGGCGATGCCGAAACTTCTGGCGCAGACCCAGGCGACCATCGCCGATGCCAACCAGACGACCGCCAACCTGAATCGCCAGATGATCCCGATTTTGCGGAATCTCGATCAGGCATCGTCGAACCTCAATGAATTGTCGGAAACGCTCAAGAACAACCCGGCGGTGGTCCTGCGCGGCGGGCCGCCACCGCCCCAGACCCCACGGTGACATGCCCATGACCCTCAAGCGCCGCCACGTTCTGCTTGCAACCCCGCTGGCCCTGGCCGGGTGCGGCGGGATTCTGGCCAAGCAACCCTATGTCGCGCGGTCCGACTGGCCCCTGGCGCCGCCGCCGCCGGGTTCGGGCGGTGTTGCGGGCGGGCGCGGCGTGGTGCTGGTGCGCGGGATCAGCGCGGGGCCGACGCTGAGCGAGCGGGGGCTGATCACGCAACTGGCCGATGGCAGCGTGCATGTCGGGTATTACAATCGGTGGGCAACCTCGCCGGCGCAGGCGACCACGGCGGCGCTGATCGCGTGGTTGCAGGCTTCGGGCCGGTTCGCGGCGGTGGTGGGCGACGGCAGCGCGCTGACGCCTGATGTCATCGTCGAGGGAACGCTCGATACGCTGCTGGCCGACCCGACCACCCATGTCGCGCGGGCGGCGCTGACGCTGGTGGTGGCAAAGCCGGTCGGGATCAGCGAGCGCCCGCTGGCGCAGCGGCGGCTGACCGCGACCGCGCCCCTGGCGGGGCCGACCGCGCCTGATCTGGTGGCGGCGCAGCGGGCGGCGCTCGCGGCTGTGCTGGGGCAGGCGGTCGGGATGGTCGTGCGGGCAGAGTCCCGGCGGGGGTGACGCGGGTGGCCTTGCCACGATGAGACGAAGGCTGGCATTCAGGGTCCGGAATATATTTTTCAGGAATCCCGATGAACCAGATGCCAGCCGAAAAACTCTATTTCTCGACCACCAGCCCCTATGCGCGGAAGGTGCGGATCGCCGCGGCGGAAAAGGGCGTGCCGTTCGAGGCGGTGCTCGATGTGCCATGGAACGAGGATACCAGGACCATCGCGCTCAATCCGCTCGGCAAGGTGCCGGTCTGGGTGATGGCGGATGGAACGGCGCTGTTCGATTCGCGGGTGATCGTCGAGTATGTCGACAGCCGGAGCGAGGAAAACCCGTTGCTGCCGCGCGCGATCAAGGAGCGGATCATCGTGCGGCGCTGGGAGGCGATGGCGGATGGGGTGATGGATGCGAGCCTCGCGATTTTTTCCGAGCGGCGCAAGCGGCCCGAGGAATTGCAGTACCCGGCGTGGTCGGAGCGGCAGTTCGGCAAGATCCATCGCGCCTTGCAGGCTTTGAACGACGAACTGGGCGCGCGGGACTTCTATCATGGTGACCGGCTCGGCGTCGCCGAGATCGGGGTGGCGAGCGCGCTCGGTTATGTCGGGCTGCGGTTCAGCGACGATTTTCGCTGGCAGGACAAATATCCCAAACTGGCGGCGCTCTATGAGCGGCTGATGCAGCGGGAGGCCTTCAGCACGACGGTGCCGGTGCTGTAGCCCGGCACCCTTCGCTTCGGGACGCGCGGCTTCAGCCGGGGGCCGCGCGGTTGCTCTGGTTGGGCAGGCCCTCGATCGGGCATTCCTCGACGCCGACGGTGGGGCGGGTCATGGCCTCGACCATGTCGCGGGTGCCTTCGGGGTCGCTGATCCATTTCCGGTAGAAATCGTAGGGACATTCCGCGACACCGGTGACGCCTTCGCCGGAATTGATCTTGCCGGTGTAGCCCCGGTGCAGCAGCTTGAAGATGTGGTTTTCGCTCTGCATGGTGCGGCGGGCGTCGCGGATCAGGGAGACCGAAAGCTGGGCGTAATTGATGCCGTATTCCTCGGTGCCGCATTCGCCGAGGGTGCGGCCATCGAACCCGATGATCGCGGAATGGCCGAAATAGGAATAGACGCCGTCGAACCCGGTGGCGTTGGCGACCGCGACATAGGTGTTGTTGGCCCAGGCCATCGCTTTGGCCATGATGATCTGCTGGTCCTTGGAGGGGTACATGTAGCCCTGGCAGCGCACGATGAGTTCGGCGCCCTTCATGGCGCAGTCGCGCCAGATTTCGGGATAATTGCCGTCATCGCAGATGATCAGGCTGATTTTCAGGCCTTTCGGGCCGGGGCTCATATAGGTGCAGTCGCCGGGATACCAGCCTTCGATCGGGACCCAGGGCATGATCTTGCGGTATTTCTGCACGATCTCGCCGGCATCGTTCATCAGGATGAGG
>JAQTXO010000488.1 GCA_028688765.1 Acidiphilium sp.
GCGCCGAAAACCCGGTCGCATTCAGCACCACCAGCGGCGCGACCCGCGCCATCCGCTCCCGCACGAACCGCGCCGATTCCGCATCCTTCAAACTCGCCACGAACCACGCTTCCGCCGGCATCCCCCGCGCCGCCAGCGCCGCCAGCAGCGCCTCCACCGGCTCGACATCCCCGGCCAGCAGATGCGACCGATAGAACACCACCACCGCCACCGCATCCGCCGCTTCCCGCCACACCCCCGCCTGCGCCAACTGAGCCGGTGCCGCCTGCACCGCGTCCCCCACCCCGGCCAGATGCGCCATCACCCCCAGCGCCGCCGCGCAATTCGCAGGCCCGCCGATCCGCAGATAATACGCAAGCCGCCCCCGGATCGTGCCATCCACCGCCCCCACCGCAGCCAGCCGCGCATCCACCCGCCCGTCCCCTTCGAGCATCACCAGCGCAATCCCCCGCGCCGCACAGCACGACGCCACCTCCTCGACCCCGTAGCGCCAGTACTCCACCCCGCCGAGAATCCGCACCACCACGCATTTCGCCCGCGCGATCACCTGCTCGACATATAAATCCACCGAAAGCGGATGGCGCAGCCGCACCAGATTCGCGAGCCGCAATCCCGGCCGCACCACCATCCCCCGCCATGCATCCGCCATCGCCCCCAGATCCGCATCGGAAAACGACAGAAACACCAGATCCGCCGGGCTCTGGCCCAGATCGACCGCCTGCGCCTCCTCATCCAGCGTCGCCGTCTCGCGGACCAGCAGATGCATGGCTCAGCCCGCGATCGCCGCAATAATCGCCGCCCGGTCCATCCCGGTCCGCCCGATCACCACCACCGCCCCGTCATGCCCCTCGCCCGGTCCCCAGACCCGATCGAAATGATAGCCGAACCGCGTCCCCACCCCCTGCACCGCCAGCCGCATGCTCCGCCCCATCACCGGCACGAACCCCTTGATCCGCAGAATGTCATGCACCGCCGCCACCGCCCGCAACCGCCCGACCAGCGCATCCGCCGACGCCACCGGCGCCACGCTCACCGTGAAACTCTCGAAATCATCGTGCTCATGCGCGCCATTCTCGGCATCGTGATGCGAAGGCCGCGCCGCCAGATCATCCTCCGCCGCCGCCCCGATCCCCAGCACCACCAGCGGATCGAGCCGCCCCTCCCGCGCCGTCACCAGCTTCACCCCGCGCGGCACCGCCGCCTCGATCTCGGCACGCACCCGCGTCAGCTCCACCTCGGTCAACAGATCCTGCTTGTTCACCACAACCAGATCCGCCGCCCGCAGCTGATCCTCGTAAACCTCCGCCAGCGGATTATCATGATCCACCGAAGGGTCCGCCGCCCGCTGCGCCGCCACCGCCGCCGGATCATCGGCAAACCGCCCCGCCAGCACCGCCGGCCCGTCCACCACCGCGATCACCCCATCCACCGTCACCCGCGTCCCGATCCCCGGCCAGGTGAACGCCTTGAGCAGCGGCTTCGGCAGCGCCAGCCCCGACGTCTCGATAACAATGTGCTCCGGCGGCACCGCCCGATCGAGCAGCGCCATCATCGTCGGAATGAAATCATCCGCCACCGTGCAGCACAGGCACCCGTTCGCCAGCTCCACGATATCCTCCTCCGCGCACCCTTCTATCCCGCAACTCTTCAGCGTCTCGCGATCGATCCCCAGCGCCCCGAACTCATTGACAATGATCGCAATCCGCCGCCCCCCCGCATGTGCCAGCAAATGCCGCACCAGCGTCGTCTTCCCCGCGCCCAGAAACCCGGTAATAATCGTCGCCGGAACCTTCGCCGTCGTGGTCGCACTCATTCCGCCGCCTCCCGATATGAAATGTCGTAAGCCGGAAACCGCGCCAGTATCATGTCCTTCAGCGACTCCGCCCGCCGCGACGGCATGATCGTCCCGGTCTTCGAGGCCGCGAACGACCGCGCATAATCC
The DNA here is from genome assembly GCA_028688765.1 of Acidiphilium sp. Taxonomy (GTDB): domain Bacteria; phylum Pseudomonadota; class Alphaproteobacteria; order Acetobacterales; family Acetobacteraceae; genus Acidiphilium; species Acidiphilium acidophilum. Next base: position 1,943 of record JAQTXO010000488.1, read on the forward strand.
AGCAGATCCCCCGCCATCTCCGGCCGCAACCCGCCCAGCAGATACGTCCACTTCCCCGGCATCGAAATCGTCGCCGCACATCCGCGCTCGCACGTGGCGAGGCACTCCACCCCGCGCAGCTCCACCGGCCCGCCCAGCGCGGCCATCGCCTCATGCAGCAGCGCCCCCATCGGCACCCCGCCGGGCTCCAGCGGCAGCCCCGCCCGGCACGTCACACAAACATGAAAACAGGGAACACGCGCGCTCATCGGACCTCCGGACACTCTCACACGGCAGATCACTGACCGTCCCGACCCCGCGCGCAGGACCGAAAGACGACGTTTTCACGCGTCGTTGCCCACAGGACACCCCGCCCGGGACACGGACAGCCCGAACCGGAAACACCTCCGGCCCGGCGATGGCAGGTCTCCTGGCTCGCAGCGTCGGGATCATCGAAATCCCCGGTCCCCATCGCCTTCCCGGAAACCGAACCGGTCCCCAGTGGCATCATGATGAAAACCACGCCGCTTACAGTTGCGGGGGCAGCCGTGGCCTGGGGTCGCCCCGCACCACGTTCCCTATTCACCTTTCTCGCGAAAGGACCATCTTGCCCGATACTATGCCCCAACCCCGCCCGCGGCAAGATGACAGCGAAGCCATGAAGCGGTATGCGTCACTCCACCTCCGATTTCAGGGATACCCGGCCACTCCATGACCTCCAGTAACGACATCCGCGCGACCTTCCTCGACTATTTCGCCCGCAACGGCCACGAAATCGTCCCCAGCGCCCCGCTGGTCCCGCGCAACGACCCCACCCTGATGTTCGTCAACTCCGGCATGGTCCCGTTCAAGAACGTCTTCACCGGCCAGGAACGCCGCGACTATCTCCGCGCCACCTCCGCCCAGAAATGCGTCCGCGCCGGCGGCAAGCACAACGACCTCGACAATGTCGGCTACACCGCCCGCCATCACACCTTCTTCGAAATGCTCGGCAATTTCTCCTTCGGCGATTATTTCAAGGAACAGGCGATCACCCACGCCTGGACCCTCCTGACCCGCGATTTCGCCCTCCCGAAAGACCGCCTCCTCGTCACCGTCTATCACTCGGACGACGAAGCCGCCTCCCTCTGGCGCAAAATCG
>JAQTXO010000036.1 GCA_028688765.1 Acidiphilium sp.
TGTCGTTCCGGACTATTACGCCTCCCGCCCGAAGGCCTGCATGGGCGGGTGGGCACGGCAATTTTTCAACATCACACCCAGCGGCAAAATGCTGCCATGCCATGCCGCCGAAACACTCGATCTTCCTTTCGAACGGGTCACCGAGCGCAGCGTCGGCGCGATCTGGGCCGATTCGCCCGGCTTCATGGCCTATCGCGGTACCGGCTGGATGGCCCCGCCGTGCCGGGGCTGCGCCCGCGCCGAGATCGACTGGGGCGGCTGCCGCTGCCAGGCCCTCGCGCTCACCGGCAACGCCGCGGCAACCGATCCCGCCTGCGGCCTGTCACCCGACCACGCGATGATGGCCGACCTCGCCGTTGCCGAAAGCGCGGCAGCCTCCGATAATTTCGCCTACCGGATGATCTCGTAAAGCGCGATAGCCGCCGCCGTGGCCTTCACAAGCTGCTACACCAATCTGCACGGTTCGTTTCGTCGTGGAGACGAAAACGTGAGGGTGTCAAGAGGAAGGTAACATCCAATCTGTTTGTCCCGCTCGCGCGGGCCCCTGCGACTAGCCGTCAGATATCGCCCCCGATGGCGGCCATGCTCTGCATCAAACCATGCAAGCAGCTCATGGTGCGAAAGCTCTGTCGGAAACAAATTGATCCCGGATGGACTCTGAGGGAAACTGATACCCGTCAGGCCGTGCGGGCAGCACCAGCAGGTTCAAAGATGGTGTTGAATGCGCGGATTTGCTGTATTGCCCCTGCATGACCGCCACAGCTTTCGTCCATCAGCCCGCTATCGCGATTTTGCGTGCCCAGCTTGGCCAAACCATCGTCGGACAGCACGCCCTGCTCGACCGGCTGACGCTCGCGTTATTGACAGGCGGACATCTGCTCGTTGAGGGCTTACCGGGTCTGGCGAAGACCACGGCGGTGAAAACGCTTGCCGCCGCGGTGCACGCGAGTTTCCAGCGCATCCAGTTCACGCCGGACCTATTGCCGGGTGACTTGACCGGAACCGATATCTTTCTGCCCGCAGAAGGAACGATGCGATTCTCGCCCGGTCCGCTGTTTCACGATATCATCCTCGCCGACGAGATCAATCGTGCGCCGGCCAAGGTACAGGCTGCCCTGCTGGAGGCGATGCAGGAACGCCAGATCACCATTGGCGGAGTCACCCGCGCGGTGCCCGCCTTGTTCATGGTGATGGCGACTCAGAATCCGCTCGAACAATCGGGCACCTACGCATTGCCGGAAGCTCAGCTTGACCGGTTCCTGATGCAGGTCGTGCTGGATTATCCGAGCGAAGCCGAAGAGCGACTGATCCTCGACATCCAGATCGATCAGCGAGCGACATCGTCCCCCCTGGAGACGGTGCCGCTCGATACCGCCACGATGCTGGCCGCGCGTCACGAGGTGCGGCAGGTCCACCTGGCATCGGCGTTGCGCCATTATATTGTCGAACTGGTCCGCGCGACCCGCGACCCCGGCGCGCTCGTGCCCTCGCTGGCCGGGACGGTCGAGGCCGGAGGGTCTCCGCGCGCAGTGCTCTCCCTGGCGCACGGCGCCCAGGCGCTTGCCTATCTCCGTGGCCGTGATTTCGTCCTGCCGGACGATATCCTCGAACTCGCGGCCGACACCTTGCGCCATCGGATCGTCCTGACACTCGATGCCGAAATGCAAGGCATCAGCCGTGACCACCTGATTACGTCCGTCATCAACACCCTGAAAATTCCCTGAGGCGATGCGGAACGGGCGACTGGCCTGGCTGTGGACGACATCATTCCCAAGCACAGGGCGCGCTGTGCCCGCGCCATTACCTTTGTGGAACCGGGCGGAACTCGCGGAGCTGCTGGCCCTGGCCGCACGCACACCCACCGATGCAAGCCCGCGCCCGGCGAGCCGGGCGGTCAACGGGGGTGAAGGGCGCTCGATCTTCATCGGTCGCGGCATGGATTATGCGGAAAGCCGTCTTTATCAGCCGGGAGACGACGTGCGGGCGATGCATTGGAGCCTGCTCGCGCGCACGGGCAATGCGCATGTCAGGCTCTATCACGAAGAGCATACCCCGCCTTGGCATGTTCTGGTCGATCTGCGTCCCGCGATGGCGTTCGGAACCAGGGTACGCACCAAGATGCAGCAGGCGGCACGGGTGGCGGTTTTGGCGGCGGCCATCCAGGCGCGGCATCTGCCGCAATCGGTCCTCGCGGCCACGCTCTGGACCGCAGGCGGCTGGACCAGCCATAATCTCGGCAAGGGTATTCCGGCGATTCGCCGTCTCGGATCGATTCTATCGCGAGAGATCCTGCCCGATCCTGGAAGCTGCAAGCCTGATCCGGTGCGGGCCCGATCGGATTTCACGGCCATTGCGCGCCGGATGGCGATGCCGCCGCATGGCCGGATCCTGACCGTGATCAGCGATTTTTCCTGGCTTGATCCCGCATCCGGGACGGCATTGCGCGGGTTGGGCGCTGTCGGTCAGCTGCGAGCGATGCTGATCCGTGATCCCGCGGAAATCGCCCTGCCGGGGGATGTCGCCGGAAACCGGCACGCGTGGTTCTACGATGAGACGAGCGGACAGACCGGAATGTTGGCGGGATCGAATCCAGCCGAGGCGTTTGCCGCCGCGACCGAGGCGGCCGAGGCCGTGACCGGGTCCGCCTTGCGTGAGGCCCGGGCGATCGTTGCCGTTGTGACCACGGCGGATGATGCGCTCACGGTTTGGAATCGGACCTTGAAGGTGGCTGCGGCATGACGCACCCGCTGGCTGCACTCGCCGATATCATTCCGCCCCAACCGCCGCCATCGGCATCGCCGGGCCCCTGGTGGCAATCGGCCTCGTTCTACTGGCTGATCCTGATGATGCTCGGTGTCGTGCTGGTGGTTTGCCGGGTGCTGTGGCGAACCCGACCCGCCCGCCTCGCCCTGCGCCGGCTGGACGCGATGGGGCGCGATGTGCCGGTGTCCGACAGGGCATGCCGTGCCGCCGCTATCCTGCGTGCGGCCGGGATCGAGCCGGATGAGCTGCCGCCCGGTCTGCGCGACGAACTCGATGCGCTGCGATATCGGAAAGACCCCGATCCGGCGCGCCTTGACCCGCTGCTCAGGGGCATGCGGGCTCATCTCCGTCGTACTGCCTGGCGCGCTCGATGATGAGCGTTGCCGACATCCACTGGGCACAGCCCTGGTGGCTGTTGCTGTTACCCTGTTGCGCCATCCTGCTCATACTGCGCGTGCGCGCCAGCGCTGGCGACCGTGCGGCGCCGCCTGGTCCCGTGCTGCGCCATCCCGATCTGCATGGGCTGCTCGCTGCCCCCTCTGCTTCCCGCGGTCGGATCTGGCCGCGGATGATACCACCGCTGGCGCTGGCTTGCGGCGTCATCGCCCTGGCCCAGCCCCAGCGCCTGGGCGGATGGAGCACACCGCCGCCGGAAGGGCGCGACATTGTCATCCTGCTGGATACCTCGCTGACCATGAGCCTTCAGGACATGGTCTGGAACGGCAAGCCCGCCGAGCGACTTGCGGTTGTAAAGCGCGTGTTTTCCCGCTTCGCCAAGGCGCGCGTTGGCGACCGGTTCGGCATCATCGTATTCGGCAGCCGCGCCGCGACGTTGCTGCCCCCGACATTCGATAACCTGACCGCAAGCCGCATGGTCGAGCGTGCCCGGATCGGCGTGCTCGGGGATAATACCGCGCTCGGCGATGCGATCGGGCTGGCATTGCGGCAGATTACGCCGAGATCCGGGCTGAAGCCGGTGCTGATCCTGTATTCCGATAACGGCACCAGCAATGCCGGGCAGGTCAGTCCGGCACAGGCGGTCGCGGTCGCGCGGCATCTGGGGGTGAAAATCTTCAGCGTGCAGGTCGGCGGCGATCCTGCCAAAGGCCGGCCGTATAAAGTTTCATCCTATGAGGGGGAGCAACCGGACATGCGGTTGATCGCCAGCGAAACCGGGGGCCGGTTCTCCTACGCCGCCAGCACGGGCGCCGAACGGGCGGCGATCCGCACCATCGGCACCATCGTTCCACGTCTGCGTCCACCCGGCGGGCGACATCGGCTGGCCACCGCGCTCTACTCAGGGCCGCTTGCGGTTGCTGCGCTGCTATGGCTGCTCGGCGGCATCTGGCAGGCGGATCGAAGCCGATGACCTCGCTGCACTGGGCGCACCCTTGGGCCTTTCTGTTCGGCGCTGGATGTCTGCTGGTTCCAGCCTGGCGAATGGTCCGCGCGCGGCGGCTGATCGCAGGAGCCGATGACTATGCAGACAAGGCGCTGCGGCCCTGGGCGGTCATTGCCCGGCCGCTGCGGCAAAGATGGCCCCGCTCGATCGCGGAAGTGCTGGTCTGGCTTCTGCTCGCCACAGCTATGGCAGGGCCGCGCGAGCGGCTGGTGCAATCGCTGCACGGCGTGATGCAGAGCGTGCACGCGGTGAACATCATGGTGGTGCTCGATACGTCCGCCGGCATGTATCTCAGGCGGAGCCCGGCACCGTTGGCCGTCGAGGCGCGCAGTGACCTGCTGACCTTGCAGCAACTCCTGCGAGGCGAGCGGCTCGGCCTTGTGGTCTATGGCCGGGCCAGCGGAGAAATAGTGCCACCGACTGATGATCCGGCCCTGTTTGATTATTATCTCGATCACGTCGGACCCGACCTCGCGCTGACGACGTGGCGGCCAGATGTCGCCGCCGCCATCCCCCGGGATTCCGGTTTGGCCGGGGCGCTCTATCTGGCGCGGCACGCGCTTCGGCGCATGCCGGGCCGATCCGATGCGATCCTGCTGATCGCCGGCACAGCCCCCGCGCCGCGGACAGATGCGTCGGATCTGGCGGCGCTCCGGCGACTCGGCCGGACTTTGCGGACCGACCATATTCCGGTGTTCGTGCGGGCACTGCAAAGCCGGTCGCTGGATCTTGCCGCCCTGCGCCTTCTGGCGCGGCAGACCGGCGGCAGGCTGGTCACGGGGCAGGACGGCTGGACGGCGCTCTATCGAAACGGCATCGCCCGCCTCAAATCCAACAGGCCACCGGTCGATGCGCAATCGTCCTGGTACGATCTGTTCACCTGGCCGCTGATCCCGGCGCTGATCCTGATGGCGGTGCTCGCTTGGCCCCGTCGGCTGAACAAGGCCGGGCACGTTGCGAAGTTGCTTGTCCTTGCCCTCGTGGTGTTCCTGCCCATGTGGGCGAAGGCGGGCGCGCGATCCGATCTGCGCCGCGCATAGCAGAGCTGGTTGGCACATGACGACCGGCGCGCCGCGTCCCTCTACGCGATCGTGCCGGGCTGGGCGGCGCGCATGGGCGAGGGCGACAGCCTCTACCGGCTTGGTAACTACGCCGCCGCGCGGGCAGCCTTCCAAAGTGCCATGCTCATGTCCGACACCGATTCCGAACGTGCCGAAGCCCTGTTCAATCTTGGCAATGCCGCGTTCCACCTTCCCGGTCTGCTACGCGAAGCGATCGCGGCCTATCGCGCGAGTGCCGTACTCAGGCCCGGCAATGCCGCTGATCTGCACAATCTTGCGGTGGCACGGCTGCAATGGCGGTTCGAACAGCGGCACGCAGCTTCGGAGCCCCCCGGCGACGGCCAGGGTGGCGGCACGAATAGCGGCGGCAACGGCTTCACCGAAAGCGGCGACGACCGGCCGAGCCGCATGGGAAAGCCAGTCAACAAGCTGAAGCGGCATTCGGAAGGGACCGAAACCTTGGCAGGCGAAGGCCACCTCGCCACGCGCATGGTCGCGGGCCGGACGGACGCTCTCCTGCCGCCGCCACAGGATATCGCCGCGGCGCTGCGGAAGATCGCGCTGTTGCATGACCAGAGAATCCCGGTCATCGCCAGCCTGCTGCGCGCGGATAATCGCGATGCGGCAAATGTGCTTGGGCAAAGCCGATGACCCGGAGATTCATCTGTTTCCTGCCAACCGCGATAGGATTGATGGCAGCGCCGAGCGCTCACGCCACTCCAGGCCTGCGCTGCGTGATCGATGCGCCGCATCACTGGCTAGGCCAAGCGGTAACCTGGCATTTGCGCCGTGACGGCGCGGGGTCGCCTCTACCCGAGATCATGCCCTCACAGCTCGCCCCCGATTGGCATATCGCCTACCAGAGCGAATCCCGGTGGACCGACGCGCAAGGTCGTGCTCGTGAGAGCGCCGAGATCACCCTCTACCCGATGCGCGCGGGCATTCTCGCTCTGCCGGCGGTACGCGCGGGAGGCACGATCTGTCCGCCGCGCGACCTGACCATCGCCGCCCATGCGCCCGGCCAACCCGGCATGACCGTCACCACGCGGCTCGACCCGCCGCATCCCTATCGGGGCCAGGTCGTATATCTGACGATGGACATCGCCTATGCGGGCGATCTTGCCTGGGATTCTGTCACTCCGCACAGCACGAATGCCGAATTACGGCCGATCCACGTCGCCCAGGGCAAACAGACCGGGCCGCTCATCAACGTTCGGCATTTCGCCTGGACCATCCTGCCGCTGAAGTCCGGCCGCCTGACGGTACGGTTCGGCCGGCTTACCGCACGACACGCGGGTCCCATCGAAATCTGGCCGGCACCGCCGTCGGTGCAGGTCAATGTCCGCGCCGTGCCGGCTTTCATGCCGGCGGATAGTTTGATCGGCGCGCCCACCGCCACCATCCTGGCCGCATCGCATCGGCTTGATATCGGGGGCACCGGCCTGTTGGCGGTTCGGCTGAGCGGTGTCGGCCTGACCCGGCCGATGGTGGCCGCGGTGTTCGATCCCCCTCCGATATCTCCCGGCCTGCGTTTCGGTCCTCCATTGATCACCCGGGCGACATCAGACGATGGCGCGCTCGTGGATGTCTGGAAGATCGATCTGCCGTTCAAAGCGGTGCGGGCAGGGCACCTCACCTACCCACGGCTTCGGATCGACTACTTCGACCCCCTGGATGGGGTTCCCCGCGCAATATTTCTGCAACCCCGATCGCTTCGCGTGGGTGACCCGATGAGACGGGAAATCGAGATCGCGGTCATGGTCGCCGCCGTTATCCTGCTCAGCCTCGTGACCGGCTGGTTTGGCGTCCGTGCGGCATGGCGATTGATGCTGGTTGCTCGCGCCCGGGCACGGCTCCGCAAGGCCTCCACGGCGATGCAAGCCCGCGATCTTCTGCTCTCCTCCCCCGGCGTCCCGCCATCGGCAACCTTGCGCCAATGGTTAGGTCGGACGGCTCCCGCCGACCCTTGCATGACGGCTGTCATAGCGCAGATCGAGCACGAGCTATACGGACTGGGCGGATCCAACCGACTTTCACAAACACATGCCGAAGCCCTTGCCCGTCAGATCGGGTGGATAGGTGCAGCCCAAGCAGACACGTCCTGATCGGCGCCATTGCCGGTCCTGCCTCAGTTTGTGTGACCCGGGGCCACCTGTGATTCCTGGTGCAGGACCCCTCCTCAAGCCCGACAGGTAGCTGATCACAAGCTTCGTTCCTGCGACCCGGTCGAATGGGTGGATCCCTTAGCCTGCCGCCCGTCCGTCTCGTCGTCTTCATCATGTCCTCCCGTCGCACGGGCAGGTTTCGCGTGTGGGGGTGGCGTGCTAAAGCGCGGGGATGAGCACGAAAACCCTGGTCGTCGGCGCTGATCATGCCGGCTTTGCCCTGAAGGACACTCTGGCCCAGGCCGCGCGCGATGCCGGCTGGTCGGTGATCGATTGTGGAACCAATTCGGCGGCGAGCGTCGATTATCCCGATATCGCGCATGCGGTGAGCGCGCGGATCGAGGGGGGCGAGGCCCAGCTTGGTTTGCTGGTGTGCGGTTCGGGCATCGGCATGGCGATTGCGGCGAACCGGCATGCCGGGGTGCGGTGTGCGCAGGCGCATGACGCGACCGAGGCGCGGCTGTCGCGTTCGCACAACAATGCCAACATGCTGGCCCTCGGGGCGCGGATTACCGGCGAGACCCTGGCGCTCGATGCATTGCGGGCGTTTCTGACCACCGATTACGAAGGCGGCCGCCATGATCTGCGCGTCGCGAAACTGACTCCAGCACCCAAGGCATAGGAACCGCCCCGATGAACCAGCACGCCCCGATCGCCAGCATGGACCGGTTTTTCAATGCGGGCCTCGCCGAAACCGATCCCGATCTGGCCGCCGCCATCGCGCAGGAGCTTGCCCGCCAGCAGGACGGGATCGAGTTGATCGCCTCGGAGAACATCGTCTCGCGCGCGGTGCTGGAGGCGCAGGGGTCGGTGTTGACCAACAAATACGCCGAGGGTTATCCCGGCAAGCGCTATTACGGCGGGTGCGCGGCGGTCGATATTGCCGAGCAACTGGCGATCGACCGGGCGAAGCAGTTGTTCGGCTGCGAGTTCGCCAATGTTCAGCCGCATTCCGGCGCGCAGGCGAATCAGGGCGTGTTTCTGGCCTTGTTGCAGCCCGGCGATACGATTCTGGGCATGTCGCTGGCGGCGGGCGGGCATCTGACCCATGGGGCCGCGCCCAACCAGTCCGGCAAATGGTTCAACGCCGTGCAGTACGGGGTGCGGCGCGAGGATGGCACGCTCGATTACGACGAGCTGGAATCGCTGGCCCGCGCGCACAAGCCGCGCATGATCATCGCGGGCGGGTCGGCCTATCCGCGGGTGATCGATTTCGCGCGCATCCGCCGGGTGGCGGATGAGGTCGGCGCGTATTTCATGGTCGATATGGCGCATTTCGCGGGTCTGGTCGCGGCGGGGATTTTCCCCTCGCCGCTGCCCCATGCCCATGTCGTGACGACGACCACCCACAAGACCTTGCGGGGTCCGCGCGGCGGGATGATTCTCAGCAACGATCCCGAACTCGGCAAGAAGATCAATTCGGCGATTTTTCCTGGGCTTCAGGGCGGGCCGCTGATGCATGTGATCGCGGCCAAGGCGGTGGCGTTCGGCGAGGCGTTGCGGCCCGAGTTCCGCGCCTATCAGAAGGCGCTGGCCGAGAATGCCAGGGTGCTGGCGGCGACGCTGGTGGAAGGCGGGCTCGATATCGTGACCGGGGGGACCGATTCGCATCTGATGCTGGTCGATCTCCGGCCCAAGAACGTCACCGGCAAGGCGGCGGAGGCCTCGCTGGAGCGGGCGCACATGACCGCGAACAAAAATGCGATCCCGTTCGATCCGGCGAAGCCTGCCGTGACCTCGGGCATCCGGCTCGGCACCCCGGCGGCGACCACACGCGGCTTCGGCGCGGAGGAGTTCCGCATGGTCGGGCGCTTCATCGTCGAGGTGCTCGATGGGCTGGCGGCGTCGAATGACGGGGCCAACAGCGCGGTCGAGCAGGCGGTGGGGGCGAAGGTGCAGGAGCTGTGCGCGAAGTTCCCGATCTATCGGTAGGCGGTCATGCGCTGCCCGTTCTGCGGCGAGGCCGATACCCAGGTGAAGGACAGCCGCCCGACCGACGATGGCAGCGCGATCCGCCGCCGCCGGTTCTGCCCGCAATGCAGCCAGCGGTTCACCACGATCGAGCGGGTGCAGCTCCGCGAACTCGTGGTGGTCAAGGCCGATCAGCGGCGGGTGGCGTTCGACCGTGACAAGCTGGCCCGGTCGGTGCGGATCGCGCTGCGCAAGCGCCCGGTCGAGGAGGAGCGGATCGAGCGGATCGTCAATGGCATCGTCCGCAAGCTCGAAGCCTCGGGCGAGGCCGAGATCGCGTCCACCGAAATCGGCGAACTGGTGATGGATACGCTCAAGGAGGTCGATGCGGTGGCCTATGTCCGGTTCGCCTCGGTCTATCGGGATTTCCGCGAGACCAAGGATTTCAAGGCGTTTCTCGGCACGATGGACCCGCCGAAATGACCGATGACGAGTATATGCGCGCCGCCCTGTCGCTCGCGCGGCGGGGCCTGGGCGAGACGGCGCCGAACCCGACCGTGGGGTGCGTGATCGTGAATGAAGGGCGCGTCATCGGGCGCGGGCGCACCGGCCCGGGCGGGCGGCCCCATGCCGAGACCGAGGCACTGGCGATGGCGGGGGATCGGGCCACCGGGGCGACCGCCTATGTTTCGCTCGAACCCTGCGCGCATCATGGCCGGACCCCGCCTTGCGCCGATGCGCTGGCGGCGGCGGGGATTGCGCGGGTGGTGATCGCCTGCCGCGATCCCGATCCACGGGTGGATGGCGCGGGGATCGCGCGGTTGCAGGCGGCGGGGATCACGGTGGTCGAAGGGGTGCGCGCGGCGGAGGCGATGGCGCTGAATGCCGGGTTTTTCGCCCGGATCGGCCAGGGGCGTCCGATGGTCACCCTCAAGCTCGCGACCTCGCTGGATGGGCGGATCGCAACGAAGGGCGGCGACAGCCAGTGGATCACCGGCGATGCCTCGCGGCGCACCGCCCACGCGCTGCGCGGATCGCATGATGCGGTGATGATCGGCGTGGGTACCGCGCTCGCCGACGATCCGGAGCTGACCTGCCGGATCGATGCCTATCGGGACGCGCCGATGACGCGGGCGATCGTGGATTCGCATCTGCGCCTGCCGCTGAGCGGGCGGCTCGCGCGGGGGGCGGCGGCGCATCCGCTGTGGATTTTGCATCGCAGCGGGGCTGACCCGGCGCGGATCGAGGCGTTCGGGACGATCGGGGCGCGGTTGATCGAGGTGGCGCCCGCCGAGATCGGGGTCGATCCGGCGGCGGCGCTGCGGGCGCTGGGCGAGGCGGGGCTGACCCGGGTTCTGGTCGAGGGCGGCGGCACGCTGGCGGCCTCGCTGCTGCGGGCCGGGCTGGTCGATGACATCGCCTGGTTCACCGCGCCGCTGGTGATCGGCGGAGACGGCGTTGCGGCGGTGGCGGGGTTCGGCGTGACCGCGCTGGCCGAGGCGATCCGGTTTGCCCATGATGCAACGCGTGCGAGCGGCGGCGACCGGCTCACCACCTATCGGAGACTGGACTGATGTTCACCGGCATTGTCAGCGCCATCGGGCGGTTGCGCGAGGCGTCGCGCCCGACCGCCACCAACGATGCCCGCTTCGTGATCGAGGTGCCGGTGCGCAACGAGCGCTGGAACGATCTCGCCTCGATCGCGCTCGGGGCCTCGATCAATTGTTCGGGATGCTGCCTCACCGTGGTCGAGGCCGGGGCGGAGTGGTTCGCGGTGGATGTTTCGGGCGAGACCCTGTCGAAAACCACGCTCGGCAACTGGGCGCCGGGCGCGCCGGTCAATCTGGAGCGGGCCCTGCGGATGGGCGACGAGTTGGGCGGCCATGTGGTTTCCGGCCATGTCGACGGGGTGGGACATGTGGTATCGGTGCAGCCCGAAAGCGGTTCGACCCGCTGGCGGTTCGCGGTGCCGCGCGCGCTGGCCCGGTTCATCGCGCCGAAAGGCAGTGTGGCGATCAACGGGGTGTCACTCACCGTGAACGAGGTGGACGGGGTGGAATTCGGGGTCAATATCATTCCCCATACCGAACTCGTCACCAGTTTCGGCACGCTCGCCGTGGGGGATGCGGTGAATATCGAGATTGACATGCTGGCGCGCTACGTCGCGCGGCTTGCGGAGTTTTCCTGATGGATCAGATCAAGACGGCCAGTTTGCAGACCTATTTGTCCTCCGCCTCCGAGATCATCGACGAGGCGCGGGCGGGGCGGATGTTCATTCTCGTGGATGACGAGGACCGCGAAAACGAGGGCGACCTCGTGATCCCGGCGCAGTTCGCCACGCCGGATGCGGTGAATTTCATGGCCAAGCATGCACGCGGGTTGATCTGCCTCGCGCTGACCAAAGCGCGCTGCGACACGCTCGGGCTGAAAATGATGACGCAGTCGAACGGCTCGCGCCACGAGACCGCTTTCACGGTCTCGATCGAGGCGCGCGAGGGTGTCACCACCGGAATTTCGGCGGCGGACCGGGCGCGGACCATTGCGGTCGCGATCAACCCGGAATCGACCGGCGCGGACATTGCCACACCGGGGCATATTTTCCCGCTGATGGCCCGTGACGGCGGCACGCTGATCCGCACCGGCCACACCGAGGCGGCGGTGGATATCGCGCGGCTCGCCGGGCTGACGCCGGCGGGGGTGATCTGCGAGATCATGAACGAGGACGGCACCATGGCGCGGTTGCCGGATCTGGTCGCCTTCGCGCAGTACCACAACCTCAAGCTCGGCACGATCGCCGACCTCATCGCCCACCGGCGGCGCACCGAGAAGCTGATCCGCCGGTCCGGCGAGGGCAACGTGACCGATGGCGCCGGGCATCAATGGCGCATGGTGAGTTTCGAAAACTCGCTCGATCATGTCGAGCATCTCGCGCTGATCAAGGGCGATATCGCCGCCGAGGAGCCCGTGCTGGTGCGGATGCACGCGATCAGCACGATCGACGATATTCTGGGTGGCGATCATATCCGCGATCTCCGGCGCGCGATGGCGCAGATCGCGGAGGCGGGGCGCGGCGTGGTCGTGCTGATCCGCGAGACCCGGCCCGATGCGGTTTCCGCCCGGCTGGCGCAGATCACCGGCGGGGCGCGGACCGGCAGCGTGCTGCGCGATTACGGCA
>JAQTXO010000489.1 GCA_028688765.1 Acidiphilium sp.
CGTGGGGGGTCAAGGGATCATTAATAATATTATGGCACTACAAATAAAAGCAAAACAGTAATCAGCCAATATCAGTATGTTACGCGGTTTCGTTGCAAATTATAATCGTTTTTGTGCTAAAGATGGGCTAACGGGCCACCGATTTGATTTTTTGAAAATCGCTCCGGTTCGCCGCAATGGAAACCGGAAATTAACCTTTCCGGTGCAGATTATCCGTATGGCAGGCACCCCGAGGCGCATCCCGCGCCCGCCCGGTTCGCCTTCCCCGTGGCGCGGAGACGAAGTTTCGATGTTGCAACCGACAATCCTGAACGCAACCCTGGCGCTGGCCGTCATGCTCGGGCTCATCACCGGCCTCGCGTGGCTGATCCGCCGGCTCGGGTTGATCGCTTTGCTCGACCGCGCCGGAACCCCCCGCCGCATCGCGGGGCGGGTGTCCCTGGCGCTCGACAAGGGCCGCCGCCTTTCGATCGTGGAGGTCGAAGGCTGGCGCTTCGCCGTGCTCACGGGCGGGAGGTCGGATCAGTTGCTCATGCTCGAAGCCCCCGCGCGCAAGGAGAGCGTCTGATGCGCAAATCCATCCTGCGCCGGGCCTGCATCGTTGCGATCGCCGCCGCCGGGTCGGTCGGCATTGCACACGCCCAGTCGGTTTCGCTCGATCTCGGGCACGGCGGCGCACCGGAAACCGCGAAACTGATCCAGCTCGTGCTGTTCATCGGGCTTATGGCGCTCGCCCCCAGCCTGCTCGTGATGCTCACCGCCTTCACCCGCATCATCATCGTCCTCAGCATCCTGCGCACCGCTCTGGGCATGCAGACCATGCCGCCCAATACCGTGCTGATCGGCCTCGCTCTGTTCCTGACCTATTTCGTGATGCAGCCGGTCTTTGCGCAGGCATGGCATGTCGGGTTGCTGCCGATGACTCAGGGCAGCATCGATACCATGACCGGCATCAGCCGCGCCGCCGCCCCGTTCCACACCTTCCTCGCCCAGAACACCAGACCGGTCGATATCCGCATGTTCTCGACCATCGCCCATGCCACCATCCCGGCGCATCGGGCCGAGGTCACCTGGCGGGTTCTGATCCCGAGCTTCGTGGTCGGCGAACTCCGGCGCGGCTTCGAGATGGGGTTCATGATCTATCTGCCGTTCATGGTGATCGACCTCGTGGTCGCGGCCATCCTGATGAGCCTGGGCATGATGATGCTGCCGCCCACTGGCGTATCGCTGCCGTTCAAGCTGATCTTCTTCGTGATGATCAATGGCTGGCAGCTGATCTGCGGCAGTCTCGTCCGCAGCTTTCCGATCCCGCATTTCTGACCGCGCGCCATGCCGTGTCGGCCGGTTTCGCCCGCAAGGTCGCATCGGTCCCTTGATATCGCGACCGAAACTTGGAATGCTCGCCGCACATCCGACCGGAGCCCGCCCTATGCCGACAGCCACCAAGACCCTGATCGAGTCTTACTACGCCGCCTTCAACGCCGGCCAGCCGCAGGCGATGCTCGATGTGCTGACCACAGATGTGGTGCACGACATCAATCAGGGAGCAAGGGAAATCGGGCGCGAAAAATTCGCCCGGTTTCTCGACCACATGAACATCGCCTATCGCGAACGACTGACCGATATCGTGGTGATGACCAGCGCGGACGGATCGCGCGCCGCCGCGGAATTCGTGGTCCACGGCGAATATCTGCGCACCGATCCCGGATTGCCGGCAGCGCATGGCCAGCGCTACGTCCTGCCCGCCGGGGCCTTCTTTGAAATCCGCGACGGCCTGATCGCGCGCGTGAGCAATTATTACAATCTGGAGGACTGGCTGAAGCAGGTGGGGGCCACATGACCGTCCCGGTCATTACCACGGCGCGGCTCGATCTGGTGCCGGTGACCCTGGAGGATGCCGCCTTCGTGCAGGCCGAATTCCCGCATTGGGAGATCGTCGAATTCATGAATGCGCGGGTGCCGTGGCCCTATCCGGCGGATGGTGCGCTGGTGTTCCTGCGCGATGTGCTGCTGCCGCAGATCGCGCGGGGCGAGGCCTGCGCCTGGACGATCCGCCTGCGTGACGGCGGCACGCCGATCGGCCAGATCAACCTGCGGATCGGGACGGACGAACACCGGGGCTTCTGGATCGCGCGCGCGTTCCAGCGCTGTGGTTATGTCACCGAAGCGGTAGCGGCGGTGACCGATCATTACTTCGAAATCCTCGGTCAACCCGAATTGCGGGTTTCCAAGGCGGTCCAGAACACCGCCTCGCGCGCGGTTTCGCGGCGGCAGGGCATGCGGCTGGTCGCCACCGACGAACGCGATTACGTCTCCGGCCGCCATCCGACCGAGACCTGGGCGCTCACCCGCGAGGAATGGCGGGCGGCTCGCTATCGCCATTGAGGCTTGAGCCCCCCAAGAGCCGAAGCCCTTGAGGAGCCAAAGTTTTTTGGTTCTTTTTTACAAAAAAGAACCCTTCCCTCGCTGTTACGCCCGCACGGCCTTGGCCGCCTCGACGACAGCGGCAAAGCCTGCCGGATCGTCGAACGCCATGGCCGAGAGCACCTTGCGATCGAGGTCGATATTCGCGGTTTTCAGCGCCGCGATGAACTGGCTGTAGGTCAGCCCGTGCTCGCGTACCGCGGCGTTGATGCGCTGGATCCAGAGGGCGCGGAATTCGCGCTTCTTAACGCGCCGGTCGCGGTAGGCGTATTGGAGCGACTTTTCGAGCCGTTCGAGCGCGATCCGGTAGCTGGTCGACGAGCGGCCGACGAAGCCCTTAGATTGCTTGAGAACTTTTTTGTGCCGGGCGTGGGTGGTGACGCCCCGTTTTACGCGTGCCATGTGTTATCGCTCCTTAACCGAGACCGTAGGGGGCCCACTGCTTGACGGTCTTGCCGTCCTGCTCGGGCAGCGCCATCGTGCCACGATTGGTGCGCTTCATTTTCTGGGAACGGTTGATCAGCCCGTGGCGCTTGTTGCCGTGGCCGCACAACACCTTGCCGGTCGCGGTGATCTTGAACCGCTTTTTGACCGACGACTTGGTCTTCATTTTCGGCATTTTCATCTCCTTC
>JAQTXO010000490.1 GCA_028688765.1 Acidiphilium sp.
CGGCGCGATCAGATCGTGCTGGAGGCGTTCTGCCGGCTCGTCGATGCCGGGCGGCATGAGGAGGCGATATTGTTCGTCGATTCCGAGAACATCGTCAGCCGGGCGGTGGCGCGCGATGATGTCGCCGGGCACGATGCGCGGCTGGCGCTGGCGCTGCTCGATCTGGCGACCGGGGACCCGATGGATGTGCCGGCCCGGCTCGCGGGGCTGGCGATCGATGAGGCGCGGCGGTGCGAGCTGATCATCGGGGCGTTTTCGCGGCTGGTGAATGCGGCGCGGTATCAGGATGCCGAGGCGTTTGCGCGGGCGGAGGGGATCGAGGCGATGGCCGATCCGGCGACGTTGGAGGGGCTGGATGCGGTGATCGGGCTTGCGATTCTCGACCTTGTAACCGGCGATCCGGCGATGGCGCCGCGACGGATCGCCGGGGTGGGGATCGATGAGGAGCGGCGGCGGCAGATCACGCTCGGGGCCTTCGTGACGCTGGTCAACCGGGGGCGTTACGACGAGGCAATCGATTTGCGGGAGGGCGCGCCGATCGAGGCGTGGGCGCGGCGGGGGGATGACGAGGATGGGGCTGATGCGTCGATCGCGCTGGTCGCGCTTGCGCTGGTCAGGGGCGATCCGGCGGATGTGCCGCATCTGGTCGCGCGATTGCCCGGTTTGACGGCGGTGGCTTGTGCCGATGCGCGGGCGCAGGCCGCGTTGCGGCTGATCCATCTCGGGCGCGAGGACGAGGCGCGACCGCTGTTCGGGATGATCGATATTACCCTGCTCGATCTGGCGAGCCGTGCCGATCTGATCGCGACGGAGGCGAGATTCGCGGCGGAGTCCGGGGATATCGAGGGGCTGGTGGGGTTGCTCGACATGCTCGATGCGGATGCCGAACCGGCGCGGGTTCAGGCGCTGGCGACCGCCGGGTTCGTCACCGCGGTGGCGAGGGGGGATTTTGCCGGGGCGGGGCGGCTGCGCTCGCGGATCGAAAAGGATTTCGTCAATTACGCGAAGGCGACGACGGAGGGGTTGCGAAGTGCCGGGTATGCGCTCGGCGTTCTCGATCTGCAGGAACCGGCGCAGCCGCACCGGGCCGAAGCGGCCTTCGCTGCGGTGCGCCGGGGTTTCGCGCTGGAGCTTGCCGAGGGCGAGGCGGCACCCGCGCTGTTCTGGGAGTCGCTGCGGGGCGAGATCATCGCGCTGCACCGGACCGACCGGGCGGCGGAGGCGACCGCGTTGGGCCGGGCCATGCTGAAGCGGTATCAGGGCGCTCCGGATGATCTCGCGGCGGAACTCACCGGCGGGGGGACGCGATGATGGCGGTGTTGCGCCGGCTCTGGCTCGGGGTCAGAGCGGTTCGTGCGGCGGTCACGCTTGCGGTGGCGGGGGTGCTCGGGCGGTTGCGCAGCCCGCATCAGGTGATCGTCAGCAAGCCGGTCACCGGGATTTCGCTCGGGCCGAAAGTGGTGCTGTTTTTGCACTGGGATCGCGGCGGGCGGGTTCGCGAGGCGTTGTTCAGCTATATCGCACAACTGGCGGAATCGGGACGGTCGGTCGTTTTCGTGACCAATGCGGGCAAGATCGAGCCCAATGCCGAGGCGCGGCTTCTGACGCTGTGCGCGGGCGTGCTGGTGCGGCGCAATATCGGGTATGATTTCGGCGGCTGGCGGGACGGGATCGAGACGCTGAATTTGCCGCAGGCGGAGACCGAGGAGATCATTATCGTCAATGACAGCGTGTTCGGACCGGTGCGACCGCTGGAGGCGACGCTGTTACGGCTCGATTATGCCGAGGCGGATGTCTGGGGACTGACCGAAAGCTGGCAGCGGCGGTATCATCTGCAGTCGTATTTTGTGGCGTTCGGGCCGCGGGCGATCCTCTCGGCGGCGTTCCGCAAATTCTGGGAGCACGTGATCCAGACACCTTCGAACGCCTATGTGATCGGGAAATACGAGATCGGCATGACTCAGGCGATGATCAAGGCGGGGCTGCGGGTTTCCGTGCTGTGGCCCTATGAGATGCTGACCAAGCAGATCAGCCGCGACCAGTTGACCGAGTATCTGGCGGGAGACGGATCGACGCGCAACGATCCGCTCGACCTGACCCGCTGGCTGCATGTGCTGCGGCTGCGCGATGCGATCGCCCGGCGCAAGCCGCTCAACCCGACCTCGGATTTGTGGCGGCATCTGCTGCTGTCGGGGTATCCGTTCATCAAGCGGGAATTGCTGCGCGACAATCCGACGCGGGTTGAGGATGTCGGGGATTGGGCGGATGTGCTGCGGGATACGCTCGGGGTCGATCCGGGGCCGATCATTGCGGATCTGCGGACGATGCTGAAGGGGGATGCGCCGTGACGCGGGGCTTCTGTCGGGGTTAGGCGTGGTCGCGACCCTGCGCATGCTGGGGCGGCTGGCAGTGTTCGTGGTCTGGACGCTGGTTCTGCTGCCGGTGCAGATGGTGCTGATCCGGCTGCCGGGGACGGGCAAGCAGCGATTGCCGATGCGCTACTGGGGCGGGGTCGCGCGGATCGTGGGGTTGCGGCTCGATGTCAGCGGCGCGGTGGCGCAGGGGGACGGGCGGCCGGTGATTTTTGTCGCCAATCATAGTTCATGGCTCGATATCGTCGCACTCGGGGCGGTGCTGCCGGGGTGTTTCGTGGCGAAGGCGGAGGTTGCGCGCTGGCCGGGGATCAACTGGGTGGCGGCGGCGGGGCGGACGATTTTCGTCTCGCGCCGGCATCGCGCGGCGGCGGGCGAGCGCAATGCGATGCAGGAGCGCCTGGCGGCCGGGGATAATCTGATCCTGTTTCCCGAGGGCACGACCTCGGACGGGGCGCGGGTGATGCCGTTTCATCCGACATTCCTCGCCCTCGCGGGGGATGCGACCAGGCCGATCGTGCAGGCGGTGACGATCGTTTACGACCGGATGGACGGGTTGCCGATCTGCCGGCGCAACCGGCCATTGGTGGCATGGTATGGCGATATGGACATCGCCTCGCATTACGCCGAACTCGGGCGGCATGACTGGCGGGCGCGGATCGTGATCGATCCGCCGCTGGTGGT
>JAQTXO010000491.1 GCA_028688765.1 Acidiphilium sp.
CCGAATGGATACGTTCGGACGGGACCGGGTCGCCGTGCGCGACCCCGAGCACATCCTTGATTCCGGCTATTGCCGCGTCGTCGTAGCGTTCGGGATTTTCACTCAGCAGTTTGCGTGTGACAAGCCGTCCATCCGACGCCACACCGATCAGATCGGTGAATGTGCCGCCCCGATCGATCCAGAAGCGCCAGTCCGTAGCAATGTGAGTCACTGAACAGTCTCCAAGGCATTGGTCACAAAATCGATGGATTACGAAGCCGCGCCGATTGTTTGCACGTTTGAAATCCGGCAGGCAGGTACCCAGCGGTAAAGAATCGCCGGCAGGCCGAGTGCCAGCATGATGTTGATGAAAGGCGCGAGCACGGACAGATCCGATCCAAGAACATGTAATTCGAGCGGGATCGACACAACGAGACTGATCACCAGAGTGATCATCCCAATAGGCTCGAAGCCGCGTAACCGATCGGGATCGATTTCCGGGGTTTGCGCGCCCGGCCTGCCAGTCAGCCAGTAATACGAAATCACACTGGCTCCCCAGGCCATGATGAACAGTCCTTCGATGGTCAGCACCTCAAGCAGATGGGTGAAGATGCCGAGCGCGATCAGCAATACTCCAGCGACCGCGACGACCATTGCCGCTGCCGATCGTATCCACGTCCGGTCCTTCACGCCGGCCATCCCCAGCGTGTTGGAATATGCAAGCGATCCGCTATACATGTTGACGATGTTGATCCTGATCTGGGTGATCAGCACGACAAACAGGCCGAATCCACCCAGTGTGGTAACAAAATATTTGCCGGGATTGGTCTCGCCGAGCGATGTGCCGACATAGGATCCGAGCAGGGTCACGAGACAGAAGGTCACGAACATGACGCCGAAGCCGAGTGCGAGGCTCCCGATCCGGATATGGCCGGGTTTCAGCATGCGACCGTAATCCGCCCCCTGGGTGGACATGGTGATGAGGGCAAAGACGGTTGCCACCGCTCCACCGAGTGCCGCCATACCGAAGTGCGGGCCGGTTCCAACCCAACCGGTGAACGACAAAGTGCCGAGTTTCGGGTGGAATGCAAACAGGAGGATGACGCCGAGGATGTAGATCGGCAGCGTGAGCCACATAAAACGCGCCATCAGTTTCATACCATAGACCGCGAGCAGGATCATGACGACCGTAAAAGCGACGTAGATAGCCCAGGGTGGTGTCCCGGGCAGGAAGAGACGGATGGCAGCGATCATGATCGCACCCTCGAACGCATAAAACATCACGTAATTGAACGCATAGATGAAGGTCGCGATCGCGCTGCCGTAGCGGCCATAGATCTCGCGTGACAGCAGGTTGCTACTGAGGCCGTAACGCGAGCCGAGCAGGGCAAAAAGGAATCCAGCACCGCCGATGGTGATCGTCCCGATGATCATGGACAGGATTGTCGTCAGGCCACCGAATTTTTGGGTCAGTTCACCGCCCCAGGCCATGAAGAACATCGCTGTGGCGACGCCGATCAGCACATTGCCGATGCTGAGCCAGTGCCAGCGCCGATGCTCCATCGGGACGACATCGGTGGCAAAATCATGCATATCCGCCGATTTGAACGAAGCCATATTGTTTTTCTCCTCTGTGCGGGCTCCGTTTACCCGGAGCGGTGATGAACGCTTTCCGGCATCCCGATCATCATCGGATCGCCTGCGGCGCGGTCTGTGACCAGCATCGATCCGGGATAATGCGTAATCGCGAACTCCGGTCGCGCCGCCACGATGGCTGCCTGGGGCGTCACGCCACAAGCCCAGAACACGGGGACTTCGCCAGGATCGAGGCGGATCGGATCGCCATAATCCGGCTTTTGGAGATCGCCGATACCGATTGCGGCTGGATCACCGACATGGACGGGCGCGCCATGAGCATTGGGAATAGCGGCCGTCACCTCAATGGCAAGACTGATATCCTTTTCGCGGACAGGCCGCATAGAGACCACCATCGGTCCGGCGAATGGAGTAGCCGGTTCGCACGCGATGGCGGTACGATACATCGCGACATTGCGCCCTTCCGCAATATGGCGGAGCGGGATGCCTGCGGCGATAAGTGCTGACTCGAATGAAAACGAGCAACCAAGCGCAAAGCCGACCATATCACCCCGCCAATAGCGCTTGATATCGAAGGGTTCGTCGGTCAGCTCGCCTCGGACCCATACCCGATACCGCGGCAAGTCGGTTCTGAGATCGATACGACGCCCAAGTGCCGGCAGGGACGGATCTCCAGCCGTCGTCACACCAAGGAGCGGGCATGGACGAGGATTGAGCCGGCAAAATTCGTGGAAATCGCCAGCAAGCTCCTTTGGCAGCAGAACGAGATTTGCCTGCAACAGACCTGGTGCCAGGCCGGCGGTCGGCCCGGTCAATTCGCCACGACGGCAGCGCATACGCACGGCTTCGCCCGATATTTCCTGCATCATCGACGGTCTCCGCATTCGGTTGCTCAGCATCCTTTGCTTCAATGATTTTTTCCAATTGTCATTTTTGATCATCTTAAATAAAATAAACTTATGGCTCGCGCTCGAAGTTCAATCGACTGCAAGGCACTGGAAACGATTCTTCTGGTTGCCCGCCTTGGCAGTTTCAGCGAGGCGGCACGAACCCTGAACACGACCCAACCCGCGATCTCCCTGCGTATCGCCGAAGCCGAGACAGCTCTTGGTGTTCTCTTCTTCGATCGCTCCGGCCGGCGCGCGGTCCTGACGCCGGAAGGGCGGCTGGCCTGCGATTATGCCGAGCGGATCCTGACGCTCCGCGGAGAACTGGTTGACAGGATCGGAGACCCCGCCGCGCGAAGGGGAACCCTTCGTCTCGGAGTGTCCGAGACCATCGTCCACACCTGGCTTCCGAGGTTTCTGGAAAAATTCAACGCAACCTATCCCGGGCTTACGCTCGAACTGGATGTCGACATTTCGACTGAATTGCGGAGTTTCCTGTTACAAGGGCGTATTGATCTTGCTTTCATGGTCGGTCCGGTCGGCGTACCTGCCCTGCAGGAGCGCCCCCTGTCCCGTTTTCCGGTCGGCTTCA
>JAQTXO010000037.1 GCA_028688765.1 Acidiphilium sp.
ATGCTGCTGGGCTCATAGCGACCTGGCCAGATCCATCGTCCCGGCGACGGGACCTGCTCCGGACGAGAGGTGTCAGCCTCGCCCGAACTGGAAATGTCCTCCTATGCTACGCATTGTTCATGCCGATGCGCGTGCTGCAGCGGCCAGTGTGGCATCGAAGGCGGTGCCATCGGCCAGCATCCGATGCAACACGACGGCAAGTTTGCGGGCCAGCGCGACCTTGGCTTTACGCATCCCCGCGCGGCCGGCTACCCGCATTGCCCAGCTCTTCAGCCGCGATCCCTTCACTGGTCGGGTGAGGATGACATTCGCCGCTTCGTAGAGCGCCGTGCGCACACCGACGTCGCCGATCTTCGAGATTCGGCCGGTGACGTCCATCTCGCCGGACTGATATTTTCGGGGTGTCAGTCCAAAGTGTGGACCAACCATTCGCGACGAGCGGAACCGCGCAGGATCATCGATTGCCGCCACAAAGGTCAACGCCACAATTGCACCCACACCGGGGGTGGACATCAGTAGTCGGGTTTTCGCGTTCTGCCGTGCCAGGCTCCGCACCTGGGCCTCGAACCAGCTGAATTGCCGGCTCAACTCGTCCCGTGCCGACAGAAGCGCTTCACCAATCGCTGCGAGGGTTGGATGGTCGGCCACCAGTTCACGAATGCGCCCGGCGAAGCTGCGAGGCGTGGTCGGGCCGACCTTCAAACCAAAGCCTCGCAAAATGCCGCGTAGGCTCATCTCCACGTCGTGCAATTTACCTTGCATCAGCTTTCGCGCTGTCAACAATGCCCGCAGTTCCTGCGCCGCCACCGACTTGCAGTGCACTGGCCGGAACCAGCCCAGACGCATCAGTTGCGCAATGCCGTGGGCATCCTTTCGATCCGTCTTTATGGGCATTGTCTTGAATGCCGCACGTACATGCCTCGTCTCCAGAAGCTCCACGGCAAAACCTGCTTCTCGCAAGTGTGCGTGCAGCCATTGTGATAAAGGTCCAGCTTCCAGGCCAACCCGAGCAAAATTCACCCCCGACTGCCCTAACCAAGCGACCAGGGTTTCGGGGTCGCTCCCTACCTTGCCCTCACGCATCACACGACCCGTCCCATCCATCACGCACACGCTCGAGCTTTCCAACGACACATCAATTCCTGCATAGTATTCCACGGCTGTCTCTCCATCGATGATGCTTGGAGCAGGACCATCCTGACTCCGTTCAATTGACACCATCATTCTGAGGGACAGCCATCCAGTCGGCCACCCCAGACGCTGGGTCCAGGGATCGGCCCGTTACCCCATCTCCAGAAGGAGTCCAGCTAAACTGCTCGAGATCAGATCGCTACACGCCTGAGGCCGGACGCTTACGCTGGGGTTGCGCGAGATCAATGTGCGATCCTGCCAAACCTGCGATCATTCCCGGGCGCAATTTCGCGCTACCAACGGAGGAATGATTATGGCCAACGATTCAGCGCTTCGCTCAGATATCGAAGCGGAGCTCGAGTTTGAACCCAGTCTCGATGCCGCGAATATTGGCGTCGCCGTCAAGGATGGTATTGCCACCCTAACCGGATACGTCACTTCCTACGCCCAAAAGCTGGCGGCTGAACGGGCTGCCGGGCGCGTCAAGGGCTTGCGCGCCGTCGCGGAAGAGATCGAGGTCCGTCTCCCATTCGAGCTGAAGAAAGACGATGCGGAGATCGGCAAACGCGCGATGAATGTCCTTGACTGGATGGTTTATCTTCCCGCCAACGCCGTTCACGTCAAGGTCGAAAAGGGCTGGGTGACGCTGACCGGCGATGTCGACTGGCAATACCAGAAAACGGCGGCACAAAGCGCCATCCGCAAGCTTAGCGGCGTGGTCGGCGTCAGCGATTTGATCAAGATCCGACCGCATGTGACGTCAGGCGACGTTCGGGAGCGCATCTCGGAGGCCTATAGGCGGAGCGCCGACCTCGAATCTTCGGGTATCAAGATTTCGGTCGATGGCGGCAAAGTTACCCTATCCGGAAAGGTGAAGGCGTGGAACGAACGTCGCGCCGCCGAAAATGCGGCGTGGGCGGTTCCGGGCGTCACGGCAGTGATTGACAATTTGGTCGTGTCCTGAGCCTGAGGACTTCAGGAGGAGGAGCAGCTGCTCATGCTCCTCCTCCTGTCATTTTCGGCCTTCTGCGGCACAAAAGCGAGCGGACATCCTTCATGTCTATCTGTCGCGAGCGGCAGCCTAAAACTGAAGTTTTCACTTGATAAAGCCCTGAGAGCTAAGGCGGGCCTGTCTCTCTCCCTGGCAATCATCCGGTGTGACCGGGGCAACCGGCTCACCGAGCCAGGCCATTGCGTTGTTGGCGTGATCGAGGTGACCCGCGTCTGCGCCGGACACCTTAATGGTTTCCCGCCATGATGCGGCATGGCGGTCTGATCCCGATACCATCAGCAGACGCAGGTGTGAGATAGACCGCGCGCTCGACATCAAAGCCGAAATGCCAATCAGCGAACTGCTGGCGTGGAATTCCGACACACCCCGTTTTCTGCCAAAGCCGGCCGAACAGCAGATCGGGGCCGATACTGCGTCATCGCAGTTCTGCCAATTCGCCCCGGTAGAACCACTACAGCACGATCGACCGCCGCGAATGTCGGGCGGCCGACGCGATCAGACCATCGAGTAAATCGGAGTTTTCGACATCGTCGCGCCGACCAAGCGTGCTGATGACCTTCTGAACGTGGCGCCCACCCTCGCGGACGTTCTGGACAAGGTAGAGACTCGTACTGACCGATCTTCTTGACACGGACGAACGTGGCTGCTGACCTACAAGGAGGTAGACCACCATGCCTTATCGGCATGAGTCAAGAAAAATCAGCAATTTAAATCTGACACCCAGGCCGCTCTAGCGCCGCAATTCAGCTGATCACCGAAAAATCCGCAGAGTTCTTCAACTTTTTCACGCGCGTGAAGGGCAAAGTGTCGAAGTTGGGTCAGGTCATGTATTGGCCGCCATTCGCCGTGAAAGTGGCGCCGGTGACGAAGTTCGCATCGTCGCTCACGAGGAAGGTCACGATCCGCGCGATTTCTGCCGGCTGCCCCAGGCGTCCGATCGGGATCTGCGCCTGAATCCTATGCAGGGTCTCGGATGACACCGCGGCCACCATATCGGTTGCTATATAGCCCGGCGCGACGGCGTTCACGGTTATCCCTCTGGCGGCGGATTCGAGCGCGAGCGCTTTGGTGAAACCGATCATACCAGCTTTGGCAGCAGAATAATTCGTCTGTCCCATCTGACCTTTCTGCCCATTGATGGAGGAGATATTGACGACGCGTCCGAAGCCGCGCTCGCGCATAGGATTAATCGTTGCCCTGCACATGTTGAAGCATGAGATCAGATCGGAGTTGATCACATCGTCCCATTGTTCGCGCGACATTTTGTGGAGCATCGCATCGCGCGTGATGCCGGCGTTGTTGACGAGGACCTCCACCGGACCGCCGAGCGCCTTGGCAACGGCATGAATGCCGGCCTCGCACGCGGCATAATCAGACACATTCCACTGAAACACCGCAATCCCGGTTTCCTGGTTGAAGGCTTCTGCGGCGGCGATGTTGCCCGAGTAGGTGGCGGCAACCCGATAGCCGGTGCTCAATAATCCCCGCGAGATCGCGGCGCCAATGCCCCGGGTCCCGCCGGTGACGAGTGCTAATCTGGTCATTTTCTGTTTCCTTCCCATGATTTTGCTATGACGGTTTCATCTAGGACGAGCGGCGATTGTCCAGGATCGTCCGCGCCGTCGGTCCTGAGTTCGTGATCCGAATGGCCGGCAGAAAACACGAGCCCGGAAACAGATACTTTGCGATCCGATAGCGTTCCTGCCTGTGCCGACTGTGCGTCTCGCTGGAAAAATCATAATCCAAAGCAGGTGGCAGCTTTCCGTGCCCCTCACGCACGATCCGGAGCTCCGACGTCGCGGCCCCACGTCCCATCAGGTGACTGTGCCGAGGCCGCTGCCTGATTCGCTTCGCGGTCTCGGAATTCACGGAGAGCATGATATCGGTAATGAGCGCCTGGTAATCCTGCGGCAGTTCGCGCAATCGCGAATCGTTATTGATCCGCTCACCATACGTGATTTCCCCACGGCGGACCACGACCCCGGCGAGGTTCTTTGGCAGTTGCCGGCGGCCGGAGGACAGATCGACGATCACGACATCCTTGTTGTCCGTACCGGTGACGCTGAGGACGTGTTCCAGCGGCGAGTTCGAGACGAAGCCGCTGTCCCAGTAATGACGGCCATCGATGGAGGTCCAGCGAAA
This sequence comes from Acidiphilium sp., assembly GCA_028688765.1. Classification (GTDB taxonomy): domain Bacteria; phylum Pseudomonadota; class Alphaproteobacteria; order Acetobacterales; family Acetobacteraceae; genus Acidiphilium; species Acidiphilium acidophilum. The sequence goes on from JAQTXO010000037.1 coordinate 4,286, forward strand.
GGCCGGCGGCAGGCTGGAACTGACCAGAATATGCGCAGGGGTCAGCCGGCCCGACCTGGAATCGACAAAGACTAATTCGCCAAGTTCGACATCGACGGTGCCGACGATCAGACGGATCGGGCTGGACGCGAGGCGGCTGAAATCGACATATTTCTCGAGGAGCTGGGCGAGCGCCGCGGCATCGTAAAGGCTTTTCCATTGCGTCGGAAATTCCTCGCCCGGGACGGGGGGCTTCAACCAGCGTGGCCTGGTTCTGAGGAATTCATCGACGAGCAGGCCATCACCTGTCGCAATCCCTGAATTCCGGAGAAAGCCGATCTGCGGCGTCACTCCGACCGCGAGAATAACGGTATCGCAGGCAATGAGCTTGCCTGCGGTGGTCAAGACGCCCGAGACCTTGTTATCACCGACGAACCGCACAATGCGTTCGTTCAGGTGCGCCTCAATGCCCTGCCGGATGCAGCGATCAAAAAAGAACCTGCCAAGGAGAGGGGACACGATCTTCGGAAAGATAGATCCAGCCTCATCGATAATGGTGACGTGCAGGTCCGGTTGGACCAAGGTCGTTGCGGTTTCTATGGCAACAAAGCTGCTGCCCACGATCGTGATTTTGTCTTGCCGCACTTCGGCGGTGCGCAAGGCGAGCGCATCCGCCGTTGTGTGAAGGGTCAAAATGCCGGCGAGTTCCTTGCCTTGCACATCGAGCCGGCGTGGTTCTGCCCCCGTCGTGACCAGCAGCTTACGGTAGCAGTAGACGGTTTTATTCTGGTCCACGGCCAGATGCCGCTTCGGCAGTACCTCGCGCACGGCGCTGTGTAGCCGCACCTCAATGGCGTCATGCTCATATGCCGACGGCGGCCGGATGAGGGTCTGTTCCGGCATAATTTCGCCAGTAAGGATACTACCTGTCAGTGGCGGTCGATCATAAGGATTGCAGGTTTCCGTACAAAGAATGAAAATCGTACCTTTCTCGCCCTCATTGCGCAGCCTCTCGGAGGCACTGACCGTCGCAACGCCACCACCGATCAATAGGTAATCGACGGGAACGGGTGGCCCTGTTGCTGTATCTTGATTCACGAGTCACCCTCACAAATTGCACGCATGAAATCAGGCCATGTATTTACCGCCATTGATTGAAAGCGTTGCCCCAGTAATGAAAGCGGAGCCCTCATCGACGAGGAAGAGTACGCCGCGGGCAATCTCCTGGGGTGTCGCAAGCCGACCTACAGGAACAGTGGCCACGATCCCTTCGAGGACTTTTGCCGGAACGGCGCTGACCATCCCGGTGTCGGTATAGCCTGGTGCAATCGCGTTTACAGTAATGCCGCGTGAAGCACCTTCGAGAGCGAGCGCCTTGGTGAATCCGATCACGCCGGCCTTGGCTGCGGAATAATTGGTCTGCCCGAACTGGCCCGAGAGACCGTTGACCGAGCTGATATTGACGATCCGGCCGAATCGCCGCTCGCGCATGCCCTCGATAATGGCGCGGCACATGTTGAAGCAGCCGCCGAGATCGACGTCGATGACGCTCCGCCATTGCTCGTAGCTCATCTTGTGCAAGGTGCAGTCGCGGGTGATGCCGGCATTGTTGACGAGGATGTCAATAGGTCCGAGTTCCTGCACGATCGCCGCAACGCCCTTCTGCGTCGCCTCGAAATCTGCGACATTCCAGGAATGAATCGGGATGCCTGTCTCCTGGTGGAACGCTTGGGCCTCGGCGTCATTGCCGAAATAGTTCGCGACGACGGTATAGCCTGAGGCTTTTAGTAATTTCGTGGTGGCGGCCCCGATGCCGCTGACACCACCTGAGACCAATGCGATACGAGCCATTTAATTCCCCTTCCGGGCATGAAGATGTGAAGTGCAGAACGTGATGTTTTGGCGAATGCTCGGTGACCGGCGCCTGGCCTACGCCAGGAGATGCTCGCCGCCATCCACCGGTATGACCGTCCCGGTAATACGCCGGGCGGCGTCGCTGGCGAGGAAGGCTGCAAGATTGCCGACGTCCTCGATCTCAATGAGATGATGCTCAGGCGCGCGCGCCGCTGCCGCTTCAAGCAAGGCATCGAAGTTGCCGATGCCGCTGGCCGCCCGTGTACGGATGGGGCCGGGTGAGATCGTATGCGCCCGGATACCCTTCGGACCGAGTTCGGCTGCCACGTATCGCATGCTGCTCTCAAGGGCCGCCTTCACCGGTCCCATGAGATTGTAGTTTGCGACGACGCGCTCCGAGCCATAGAAGGTCACGCCAAGAATACAGCCGCCATGCGGCATCAACGGTTCCGCGAGATGCGCCATGCGGATGTAGGAGTAGCAGGACACGTTCATGGCGATGTCGAAGCCCTCGGCCGAGCAATCGGTCACCCGCCCATGGAGATCGACGGCCGGTGCGAAGGCGATGGAATGCAGCACAAAATCGAGCGTCCCCCACTCGGTCCGGATCTTGTCGAAGACCGCTTCGAGCTGCCCCGGTTCGCGAACGTCGCAGGGCAGAACGATCGGGCAGGGAAGCAGATCGGTCACCGGCCGCACGAAAGACTCCGCCTTCGCGTTGAGATAGGTTGCGGCAAGCGTGGCCCCTGCGCCCGCGAAGGCGCGGGCACAGCCAGCGGCAATGCTGTGCTCGTTGGCGATACCAACCACGAGGCCGCGCTTGCCGCTCAGATCAACCATTGGGCGGTTGCTGCTGGTCATGGCGCTACCGGCCCTTCGGCGCCACGGTCTGCGTTGCGGCGCGGGCGGCTTCGGAGATCTTGGCACCGGCCTCGGTGGCGACAGCATTTGAGCGTGCGAGCGGCTCTGCTGTGGCCTGGTACAGGCTGTTGCGCAGTTCGTCGCTGAGGCGGCGGAACTCGTCGATCGCCTGCTCCGAACGGTCGTGCCAACGGGTCACCAGTATCTGCGCGGCCGAGACCGGGTTGGCGCCGGGCGTCGTTTTGAAGGCGTCCGTGATGTCCTCGACGATGCCGCCGCTGAAGGCGAACTGTGCTTGCGCCGCCGAATAGAGGAAGGTGACAAGCGCCTGCTGGGTGCGGATTGAACTACCCGACATCCCCTCCGTCAGCGCGGTCAGGCGGGGTTGCAAGTCGGTGAAGGGATTGTTGCTCATTGTCAGTCTCCTGCTGGTGTGAACGCCCGGACTATTCCGGACTGTGGGTTAAAGGGCGACCGTCGGAAGTCTCATTCGTTCAGGCTTGCGATGGTGTGGCGGTGGATCATCGCTTCTTCGTCGGTCGGGATGACGCGAACTTCGACCCGGCTGTTGTGCGCCGAGATGAGCGCCGCGCCGGGGAGATTGGCCCCAGGATCGGGGACGACACCGAGCCAGCGGAGGCGCTCGCAAACCGCGGCGCGAATTTGAGCCGCGTGCTCGCCGATCCCCGCCGTGAATACGAAGCCGTCCAGCCCGCCGAGCGATCCGGCCAGCGCCGCGGTCTCCCTGGCGATACGATAGACGAACAGGTCGATGGCTTCTTTCGCCCGCGGATCGGGGCTGGCCAGGAGGTCGCGCATATCGCTCGACAGGCCGGAGACGCCGAGCAGGCCCGACTCATTGTAGAGTACGTTCTCGACCTGCTGGACGGTCAATCCCTTCTGCTGCTGCATGTAGAGCAGCACGCCGGCATCGATACTGCCGCAGCGTGTGCCCATCATGAGCCCGTCCAGCGCGGTGAAGCCCATCGTTGTGTCGATGCTTTGGCCGGACTGCATGGCGCAGAGGCTGGCGCCATTGCCAAGATGGGCGACGATCACCCGGCCATGGGCGAGGTCAGGTGTCATATCGTTGAGTCGGCTGGCGATATATTCGTAGGAGAGGCCATGGAAACCGTAGCGGCGCACCCCTTCCGCCTCATAGGCACGCGGCAGTGCGAAGCGTGTGGCGACGGCAGGCTGAGTGTGGTGGAAGGCTGTGTCGAAGCAGGCGACCTGTGGCAGGTCCGGGCGCAGCGCCAGGATCGCCCGGATCGGTGCCAGGTTATGGGGCTGATGGAGCGGAGCCAGCGGCGTCAGTGCGGCGAGTGAGTCCAGGACGGCCGGTGTCACGCGAATGGGGGCTGTGAACTCCAGGCCGCCATGAACGACCCGGTGGCCCACGGCGGCGAGTGTGTCCGCGCCGAGATGGCTCTCGATCCAGGCCAGCAGCGTGTCGAGCAGCGCGTCATAGGTGGGCTGGCTATCTGGCGACCAGCGGCGTTCGGCGACGCTTTTGCCCGCTTCATCGCGGGCGATGAGGTGCGGTGCGGTGCCGATGCCTTCGATCTCGCCGCTGGCGACGCGGTGCGGTGACGCGCTCTTGCGCATCTCGGCGAGGGCGAATTTGATGCTGGACGAACCGGCATTGAGAGCAAGAACGGCGCGGGGCATCAGGGGGCTCCCTGAGAGTCTGCCGGCTCGGGAGCGGGCGGGGGTAAAGCGATCACCCGGCGCGCCTGGGCCATCAGCACGGCGACAGCGCAGGACGCGACGCGCGTCCGCTCGGAATCGGCGCGGCTGGTCAGGATGATCGGCACCTTGGCGCCGACGACGACACCGGCGGCATCGGCGCCCGCCAGGAAGGACAGCTGCTTCGCGAGCATGTTGCCTGCTTCGAGGTCAGGTACCACAAGGATGTCGGCCTGTCCGGCAACTGACGAGATGATGCCCTTCTGCCTGGCGGCTTCTGGGCTCACGGCATTATCGAAGGCGAGCGGCCCGTCCACGAGGCCGCCCGTGATCTGACCGCGATCGGCCATCTTGCACAGGGCGGCGGCGTCGAGCGTGGCGCGCATCGCGGGATTGACGGTCTCGACGGCGGCAAGAATGGCGACTTTCGGCTTCTCCACCCCCATCATGTGGGCGAGGTCGATGGCGTTCTGGACGATGTCGCGTTTCTCCTCGAGCGTCGGCGCGATATTGACGGCGGCATCGGTGATCAGCAGCGGCCGCGGATAGGTCGGCACGTCCATGATATAGACATGGCTGAGCCGGCGTTCAGTTCGCAGCCCGGTATCGACCGCAACGACCTCATGCATGAGCTCATCAGTGTGCAGCGAGCCCTTCATCAGAAGCTCAGCCTCACCGGCCCGCACAAGGGCCACGGACCTCGCGGCCGCCGCATGACTATGCGGGACATCGACAACCCGGAACGCATGAATATCCAGGGACGCGGCGGCGGCAATCGCCCGGATCTTCGCCTCGGGTCCGACCAGAATTGGTATAATGAGCTTGACCGCCGCCATTTCAATAACGGCGCCGAGCGACGCCGCATCGCAAGGGTGAGCCACGGCGACGATCGCCGGGGCTTGGCCGGCGGCACGGGCTAGCAGGGTCCGGAACCGCTGGTGCCGGCTGAGCCGTACGTCAGGCAACTCCACGCGCGGGCGGCGGACTTTCTCGACCGGTGCCTGCACTTCGGCGGTGCCGGTGATGACCTGCTGACCGTTCTGGTTCAGGCACAGGCAGTCGAAGATGATCCGCTTTTTCTCGGGCTTTTTCTCCCGCGCAGTGACGCTGGTGGTGATGGTATCGCCAATGCCGACGGGTGCACGGAAATGCAGCTCTTGCGAAAGGTAGATCGTGCCAGGCCCGGGGAGTTTGGTCCCAAGCACGGCCGAGATCAGCGCCCCGCCCCACATGCCGTGGACAATGATCTTGTGGAAAAGATCGGTCTCGGCGTAAGCGGGATCGAGATGGGCGGGGTTCACATCGCCGGAGACCAGAGCGAACAGCTCGATATCTTCCTGGGTCAGGGTCCGCACACTGCTCGCGCTCTCGCCGATGGCGATTTCATCGAAGGTACGGTTCTCGATCATGCCGGAGAGGGGGGGTGTGAGATCCATTGTCCGTTCCTTCAATGCTCGATCACATAAGTGCCGTGGGCGCCGCCAAGGATCGTATAGCCGTTCCTGGGTGCCCCTATTATTGGCGGCTTGGTAGGCTCAACGCTGTGCCTTCCGAGCCATTCCACCCAGAAGGGCCACCAGGAACCATCCTGCTCATGGGCAGTGGCGCGCCATTCGTCAGGCCCCTGACCCGGGCTGCCGGCTTTAAGGATCTCTGACCCGAAAGACCGGTGCGGATGCCCGGGTTCACTGACGATGTCGGCATTATGCCTGGCGGACGTGAGCACGAAGGTGATTTCGGCGGGGCTCAGCAGATGCGGCGTGTCGACCGAATGCCGGGGTGCGATGTGGTCGGGCTGGTTGCCGAGGACGAAAGACGCCAGATGGATGTCGGAAAGAGATACGGGTCGGCTGGCAATATCGAGGTGGCCCACGGCGGAATCGTTGTTGAGAAACAGCCTGCAGAGAGATTCGGAAGGCATCCGCGCCGGCATGCGTGTGCCGTCGGCATTCGAGGCGATCAGATCGCTTTCAGCCTCAGGGCGACCGAGCAGATGGCTGCCGATCAGTCGCGACCACACAAGATCGTTCGAGCTCAGTATCTGGAAGGCGCCTGCCATCTGCCGGCTGTCCAGTGTACCGCGCACAGCCATCATATTCTCGACGAAGTTGGGCTGCCCCTCGCTGATGAAGAGCTCCAATTCACTCGCCTCGGTGAAATCCGTCTGCACGGCGAACAGTGTCAGGCTTTTCAGGCGGTCATCCTGATCGCGCGCGATCGCGGCGGTGGTGATCAAGAGTCGCGTGCCACCCAGGCAAGAGCCGGAGCCATGCACAGGCAATGTCCGGCAAATGTCGTCGACCGCCTTCAGGGCGGCCATCGGACCGAGGCGCCGGTAATCGTCGAGGCCCATGTCTCGCAGGTCCGGCCCGGGACTGAGCCATGAAATCACGAACACGGTGTAGCCTTTCCCAGCCAGGTGGCGGATCAGGGAATCATGCGACGAGAGGTCGAGGATGTCGTATTTCTTGATCCGGGCTGGGACGACCAGCACAAGCTCCGGGCAGGCTGTCTCAGTGCTCGGCCTGTATTGGATCAAATCAATCAGCTCGTTGCGAAAGACAACTTTCCCTGGCCTTGCCGCCAGATCCCCGCCGAGTACAGAATTTTGTCCCTCGGAGGGGATTCCGTCCAGCGTGGCATGCTGGGCGTTGAGGAAATTCTTAAAGCCATCGTTGAAATTCTTTCCCGCCGTCGTAGCCGTCGCCTCGATGATTTTTAGATTGGGACAAGAACTGTTGGAGGGCGAGACGATATCCATCCATAGCCGTCCCGCGAAGGAGACGATCTGCTGATTATGACCGACCGCAGGACCGCCGCGGCTCGTTTCTGCCCACCAGTCCGCGGCCAGCAAGCAGGAAGCCCTGGTAAAGAAGTCTGTCGGGTTGGTGTTGCCAGAGCGGGCTGCGGAACCGCCGGTCCTGCGGGTCGGGATCGATGATATGGGCGCCCCGGTCGCCTCCGTATAATGGTTCCACTGCTCGGGGGCTTTCGTCCCGCGCACTGCGTGATGTGCTGGCGCGTTGGGGAGATGGACATCGCAATCAGCACAGGCGAGCGGGAACGAGGAGGGAGACAGCCCGGATGTCAGCCGCGTCGCCTGCGCATGCAGAACGCGGTCCAAGGCAAAGGGACCAGCGGTTCCTGTCGGGGCAAACTGCCTGGCACCGGCTGGCGACAACACGGGCAGGATTGCTGCCGCCCCCTTGGCAGCCGATATTCCGAGAGATGTTTCCGTGATATCCATCACCGCCTCCGGTACGGGAAGTAGCATAGAAGTGCGGTCTGGTATTTGATCTGGGTCATCTTGTAGACGCGATTCGTTGTCCCCACGCCTCCGCGGCTGGAGCAATGCACCCACACTCAAAATTGGCTCGCCATGTGCCGCAGACCCGGGATGTCGAGAAGTTCCAGGGCGCGGGGACCTTTGCGTTGAATGAGGCGAGCTGTCTCGAGTTGCAGAAGCACGCGGCTCACTGATTCCGCGCTCAGCCCGAGATAATCCGCGATGTCTTGACGAAGCATTGGCAAAGTGACTCTCACTTCGTTGGTGAGAGCCGGTATTTCGCTTTGCCAGAGCCATAGAATGAAAGACGCCATCCTGCCCCGCGCGTCATTCTGTGAATTTGTGATAACATGCCGTTCCGAACGGCGCACCTCGTCGCAAAGCTTGCAGAGAAGCGCGACATCCAACTTCGGATCGCGCCGGACCAGCCGCTCGAACGCCTCGTAGGGCATCTTGTACGCGACGATCGGCGTGAGCGC